>JAFYLO010000209.1 GCA_017557045.1 Bacteroidaceae bacterium
CTTGTCGGCGGCGGTGTCGGCAGTGCTCCTCTCTATTATCTGGGACAGGAGCTTAAGAGAGCCGGTTGTGATTTTACGTTCCTTATCGGTGCACGTAAAAAGGAGGATCTCTACCGCAGAGCTGAGTTTGAGGCTGTAGGTCGCGTGGAATATACTACCGAGGATGCTTCGCTTGGCGAGAAGGGATTTGTAACCAACCATTCGGTGCTTAACGAGAAGTTTGACAAAATATTCACTTGCGGTCCGAAGCCAATGATGATGGCTGTCGCCAAATATGCTAAGGAGCATGGCATTGCTTGCGAGGTTTCTCTCGAAAACAAGATGGCTTGCGGTCTTGGTGCGTGTCTCTGCTGCGTTGAGGATACTAAGGAGGGACATCGTTGTGTATGTACCGACGGACCTGTTTTTTCAATAGATGAGTTAAAATGGTAAAGACTGATGTTAAAATAGGTGGCTTGCACCTTAAAAATCCGGTGATGACCGCATCCGGAACTTTCGGCTATGGCATTGAGTTTGCCGATTTTGTCGATCTTGAGAAATTGGGCGGTTTTATTGTTAAAGGTACGACGCTGAAAGCAAGAGAGGGTAATCCCTATCCGCGCAGCGCCGAGACTCCTATGGGTATGCTCAATGCCGTAGGTCTTCAGAATAAAGGCGTAGACTATTTTGCCGAGCATATTTATCCTGAACTCAAGGATTTGAAGACCAATGTGCTTGTGAATGTCTCAGGTGCATGTATCGAGGATTATGTGGCTACGGCCGAGAAGGTGGCAGCTCTGGATGCTATTCCCGGTATTGAGCTCAATATCTCCTGCCCCAATGTAAAGCAGGGAGGTATGGCTTTTGGTGTGCAGCCTGCTTCGGCAGCGGAGGTTGTTTCTGCTGTGCGCAAGGTTTATCCCAAGACGCTGATTGTCAAGCTGTCGCCCAATGTTACAGATATTACTGAAATCGCACGTGCCGTGGAAGGTGCCGGTGCCGACAGTGTATCGCTTATAAATACTCTTTTGGGAATGGCTATCGACTCGGAGAAGAGACGTCCCATCCTCTCAACCGTTACAGGTGGAATGAGCGGCCCTGCCGTTAAGCCTATTGCTTTGCGCATGGTGTGGCAGGTAGCAAAAGCAGTGAAGATACCCGTTGTGGGTATGGGTGGCATTACCAACGGCAAGGATGCTATAGAGTTCTTGCTTGCCGGTGCTTCTGCTATCGAGGTGGGTACTGCCAATTTCATGAATCCCGCAGTAACCGGCGAAATTGTAGATTATATCGAGGATTATCTCGTGCGTCATAATTTCTCTTCTGTTGATGAAATTATAGGTGGTTTACAACTGTAAGAACCAATAATATAAAATAACCGACCATGTTGCATTTGTAAATATGGTCGGTTATTTTGTTTATAATCAATAAGTTTTGATGTTGTTATTTTTGTAAATTACAAATTTTGCTTTGTTGGTGAATTTTGTAAATATAGAAATGTTTATCCGATGTTCTGATTGTAAATTTGGTGAAAATTTGCTTTACAAAAATAAATCATTGGTTGCCGAAAAATAAACAAAAGTTTATAAAAATCGCAATGTTGCGAAAATTTACTACTCTAACAGGTCGGGACGCAATAGTTTTGTACGCTCAAGTGATTGTTCGAACTCCCATTTGCGTATGTTTGCCTCGTGGCCTGAGAGAAGTACATCGGGTACGCGCCATCCATTATACTCTGCGGGGCGTGTGTATACGGGTGGAGCCAGCAGATTGTCCTGAAATGAGTCGGATAGTGCTGATGTTTCATCCGAAATTACCCCCGGAATTAGGCGAATAACAGCATCACAGATTGTCATTACTGCCAATTCGCCACCCGTCAATACATAGTCTCCAATGCTTATTTCTTTGGTAATCAAATGTTCGCGCACTCTGTGGTCGACTCCTTTGTAATGTCCGCACAAAAATATAAGATTATTGGTCATAGAGAGTGAATTTGCCATTGGCTGATCAAATTTCTGCCCATCCGGAGAGGTATAAATTACCTCGTCGTAGTGTCTTTGCGACTTCAACTCTGTTATGCAGCGGTCAATTGGTTCAATTTTCATTACCAATCCGGCGCATCCGCCAAAAGGATAGTCATCTGTCTTGCGATGTTTATCGGTTGTATAATCTCTTAAATTGTGTAAAACAATTTCAGCATGGCCTTTTTTTTGTGCTCTTCCGAGGATTGATGTGCTGAAAAAGCTCTCCATCATTTCGGGGAATGTTGTCAGTATGTCTACTCGCATAGTCTTATATGGTATTTTATTGTTTGCTCTCTTTCTTCTGCAAATTTAGAATTTTTATTTTGTTGGTGCTATAGTTTGCGCCAAAAATGCGTGTTTATGATTAAGACTGCGAGAATCGTTTATTTATGATTACTCTTTATGTTTGGTCGAAATATTGGATTCTCGTGAAATTCGAACCTATCTTTCACAGCTGTATTTTCTTTATTTATGTTGAGAAAATTTACTATCAGATATTGAAGTTTTGTGGTGATTATGCAGAGAATCCGGTAAAGCAATCTGTGGTTTCTGATATTACTGGTGTTGCTTTTCCTAAGACACGTTTGGTGGAGTGTCTATATGTAGAGGGAGTGTCTATGTCGAAGTGTTATTATTGGGTGACGGGTAGATTTGATAATCGCCCCTCTGTGGCGTTCTATTCTGCTATTGACAGGCTTATCTTGCCGGGTGGTAAAAGATGGTCGAAGGAGAATGAGAGGAGCTATTCTTTTAATAATAGAAAGGGTGTGAGCCTTACTGTTTCGGATGATGGTCTTTGGGTTGATTATCAGGAATGGTTATTGTTTGATCTGTTGATTCCTTTTCTCTTAGGGTGTTTTTCTATTGATTCTAACGTACAAATGCCCGCTGCTTTTACTGGGAGCAGCGGGCATTTGTTTAATATTCGACTGTGTGAATTGTACCTTTGAGTGATTGTTTCACATCTATTATCCGTTGGTTGCGACTGCCACGGAAATGCAACGATAGGTCTCTCTGGGCTTCTATGTATCTGCCGTCTACGATAATGTCGCACAGTTCTGCAAGGGCCTTGCGTGCGGGATGTTTGAGCAGTTCCTCGAAGCTATAGCCGGTGTAGCACCATATTGTCTTGTCGGTCTTCTCCTTTATCATACGTGCCAGTGCTGTGAAGCCTTCGGGGTGAAGCATGGGGTCGCCACCGGTGAATGTTACATTCATGTCGGCATCTTCAATCAGTCTGAAGAGTTTGTTGACGCTCATTGCTTCGCCTCCTGCTGTGTCCCATGATTGGGGGTTGTGGCAACCGGGGCAATGGTTTTCACATCCCGCGCAGTAAAGCGAGGTGCGCAGTCCTATGCCATCTACGGAGGTACCGTACTTTATGTCGAGGATGCGTATGCTATTTGTGGACGATGCGGTCATTGAGCTCTGCAAGTTTTGCTTTGTTCCAACGTTCTGTTGTACCTACAAGGTAACCGGTGATGCGTTGCAGCTTGTCGATGTTCTCGCCGCCGCAACGAGGACATTTGAGCAGCTCTTCCTGTGCGTCTTCGTATCCGCAATCCATACAACGGTTGCGGTTGTGGTTCACAGAGCAGTAGCCTATGTTGTGCTTGTCCATGAGGTCTACGATGTCCATTATGGCTTGCGGATTGTGTGTTGCATCGCCGTCAATCTCTATGTAGAAGATGTGTCCGCCACGTGTGAGATCGTGGTAGGGAGCCTCTACTTCGGCCTTGTGCTTTGGTGAACATTTGTAGTAGACGGGGATGTGGTTGGAGTTGGTGTAATAGATTTTGTCTGTTACTCCTTTTATTTCTCCGAATTTGCGACGGTCAACGCCTGTGAATTTGCCCGACAATCCTTCGGCGGGTGTGGCAAGGACGCTGAAGTTGTGCTGGTAGCGTTCCGAGAATTCGTTGGCGCGGTCGCGCATATATGTTACTATGCGTAGTCCCAATGCCTGTGACTCCTCGCTTTCGCCGTGGTGTTTGCCGGTGAGGGCTATCAGACATTCTGCAAGGCCTATGAAGCCTATGCCCAGTGTGCCCTGGTTGATTACTCTGCCCACTGTGTCGTTGGGTTTGAGCTCTTCGCAGCCGCTCCAAAGCGATGACATCAACAATGGGAATTGCTTCGCAAGGGCTGTCTTCTGGAATTCGTAGCGGTCGCATAGCTGTTTGGCTGCAATTTCGAGCAGTTCGTCGAGCTTTGCGAAGAATGTCTCTATGCGCTGTGTCCGGTTCTCTATGTTCATGCACTCGATGGCGAGGCGCACTATATTTATGGTAGAGAATGAGAGGTTACCGCGTGCTATCGAGCTTTTTTCACCGAATCGGTTTTCGAATACTCGTGTGCGGCATCCCATTGTGGCTACTTCGTAGATGTAGCGCTTGGGGTCGTTTTCGTTCCACTTTTCGTGTTTATTGAATGTGGCGTCGAGGTTGACGAAGTTGGTGAAGAATCGGCGCGCTGCCACCTTGCAGACGAACTGGTAAAGGTCGTAGTTCTTGTCTTCGGGGAGGTAGCTGGTGCCGCGTTTTTTCTTCCATATCTGAATGGGGAAAATGGCAGTGGAGCCGCCACCCACACCTTCGAATGTTGATTGCAGAAGTTCGCGGATGATACAGCGTCCTTCGGCCGATGTGTCGGTACCGTAGTTTATCGATGAGAAGACTACCTGGTTGCCGCCGCGTGAGTGGATGGTGTTCATGTTGTGTATGAAGGCCTCCATCGATTGGTGTACGCGGTTGACGGTGCGGTTGATGGCATGTTGTCTGAAGCGTTCTTCGCCTTGCATAAAGTCGAGTTCGCGGTAGATGTAGTCCTCTATCGGGGCATCGTAGAGATGTTTGAGGTTGGCACCTGTGAATTTTTCTATTATTTTCAGTTCTTCGATGTAGCTGAGACGCACATAGGGGGCAAGGTAGAAGTCGAATGCAGGGATAGCCTGTCCGCCGTGCATTTCGTTCTGTACGGTTTCCATGGAGATGCAGGCCATTATCGAGGCTGTCTCTATGCGTTTTGTGGGGCGGCTTTCGCCGTGTCCCGCCTGAAATCCGTTCTGCAGGATTTTATCCAGCGGATGCTGTATGCATGTAAGGGATTTTGTGGGATAATAGTCCTTGTCGTGTATGTGCAGATAGTTGTTGCGCACAGCCCAACGTGTCTCTTCGGAGAGCAGATAGTCGTCGACGAAGGGTTTGGTGGTTTCCGAGGCGAACTTCATCATCATGCCTGCCGGGGTGTCGGCGTTCATGTTGGCATTTTCGCGGGTGATGTCGTTGGATTTTGCTTCGGCTATTTCGAGGAATATTTCACGTGTCTTTGCCTTGCGGGCTATGCTGCGTTTGTCGCGGTATGATATGTAGCTCTTGGCAACCTCCTTGCGGGGGGATGCCATAAGTTCCATCTCTACCATGTCCTGTATCTCCTCTACTGAAGATTGCTCGCTACCACGGAATTCTATGCGGTCAACTATCTTGTATACAAGTGTTTCGTCTTCGCCTGCTTCGGTGGTGAGCATGGCTTTGCGGATGGCTGCAGCTATCTTTTCGCGGTTGAATCCCACGATGCGCCCGTCTCTTTTGATTACTGTCTGTATCATTTGTGTTGGTTGGAGTTTATAATATGGGTGGTGGGAAATATGCAACCGCATACCGTCGCCGGTCTCTTGCGGATGCTTCTTGTCACTATGCTTTATCTCCCGAAAGCATTTGTTGTGTCTGGGTTGAGGCAGGTCTTCTGACTTGTTCCGTCCGTGTGGCCTTCCCGCTGTTCTATTGCAGTGGCTGTGTCGATTACACGGATTTTTGCTGAAACTTACAGCTACGGGTATAGTCCCGGATTTGCACCGGTGTTCCCTCTTCATTTGTGGCGTCTACTGTTGCCACGAATACCTTAATCCGCTTGCGAAGATAATGCTATTGTGGCAATATTTCGTTATTATTTGAATATTTTTTCTGTTTTTCTTTTTTTCTGCTTCCTCGGTTGTGGGTATAAAAAAAGATTGCATGTCCTTGCCATGCAATCTTTTTTTGAGTAGGATGAAACTTTATCCCTCAAGGCTTGAATACACCCATCTTATATTTGAGAAGTCTATATAGAGTTGCAGTGTTCCGTCATTCTGTTTCCTGAATCTTATAGTTCCGTAGTCACCATCCTGGTCAACGACTTTGTACTTTATCTGTTTTCCTGTATCGTCGTATGGAGCTTCAAGCTTTTCTTTGATTTTGTAGATTTGTACCTCGTCGCTATAGATTGTTACTTTGTCTTCTGTTACTTTGATTCGTACATCTATTTTCACCCAGTCTGTCCATTCGCCGTCAATCTGTAATGCAAATTGTGAACTTGTAAACCAAATGGTACTGTCATCTGCTCTTGCTGTTGTCAATGTGAGTGCAAGGATAAATAATAATGCTAACTTTTTCATAATGTTTAATATTTAATGTGCTTGTTGTTTCAATGTCTTTTGTTTTTTTGTATATAAAGAGTATTTGTCCCGGTTGTTCCTATCACTCTTCTAATTTTTTTTTTACTGTATCGTTCTGTTTTCGTTTCTTTGTATATAAAGAGTATTTGCCCCGGTTGTTCCTATCACTCTTCTATTTTTTTACTTTATCGTTCTGTTTTCGTCTCTTTGTATATAAAGAGTATTTGCCCCGGTTGTTCCTATC
>JAFYLO010000210.1 GCA_017557045.1 Bacteroidaceae bacterium
CCTCACTTTGCGTTCGGCACTCCTTTGGGGAGCTAAAGCTCCCGTCGTCGCAAACATTGCTTATTACGCAATGTCCCTCTTAGCCAAGAGGGAGAGTTTTTTACTTGTCTTTTAATGGTTTAGGCAAGTACCTCTTCTTGGATAATGAAGTAGATTCACAACATAAGCAGAATATAAATTTACCGGACAATATATACTTTTACATAAAAGAGAAAGGAGGCTCACGCCTCCTTTCTCTTTTATATATAACATCTGCTATATCTACTCCTGAGTCAGGTCAACCGAGAAATAAGCTCTCTTGCCGGAAGGTGTAACTCCTGCAATGAACAACACCTGGTCGCTCGACGAATTTGCCTGCTTCACAGCCTTCTGCATGTCATCTACGCTCTTTACAGGGGTGTTGTTTACCTTCAGCACCACAAAGCCCTTCTTTATTCCGGCATCAGCGAAGCGTCCTTTTGCAACATCAAGCACTTTCAGTCCATAGTTCACATTATAGAGTCGTTTATCCTTGTCGTCAAGTTCCTTGAATGTAGCACCGAGCATATCGAGGTCGACATTCTTCACAACACTTGTATTGCCCTGCACATTCTTCAGTGTAACATCAAACTTCTTCTCCTTTTTATTACGAACAACTGTCAGTTCAACCTTGTCGCCAGGCTGATGTTTGGTAAACATCTCCTGCATCTGAGCCATATTCTTCACCTTAGAGCCATCGACAGCTACAATAACATCGCCAACTTCAATGCCTGCATCCTCAGCCGCACCGCCGGGCAAGATCTCGCTTACATAAACTCCATCGACTACTCCAAGATCCTTCTGCTCCACAAGCTCGCTTGTAACCGTTCCGCCCATGATACCGAGAATTGCCCTCTGTACGGTACCGAACTGCTTAAGGTCGGAAACAACCTTTGTCATGATGCTTGTAGGGATAGCAAAACCATATCCGGCATACGAACCGGTGGGAGAGGTAAGAACCGCATTGATACCTACAAGTTCGCCACGCGCATTCACCAGCGCACCACCGCTGTTACCCTGATTGATGGCAGCGTCTGTCTGTATAAACGACTCAATTCCGCCATTATATACTCCGAGTGTACGGGCCTTCGCACTCACAATACCCGCAGTAACCGTAGAGGTTAGATTAAAGGGGTTACCAACTGCAAGCACCCATTCGCCAACTTTAAGTTCGTCGCTGTCGCCTACGGGCAGAGCGGGCAGTTTCTCGTCAACCTCAATCTTTATAAGAGCAAGGTCGGTCTTGTCATCGCAACCTACAAGGCGGCCCTTGAACGAGCGGTTGTCGTTGAGCGTAACATCAATCTCATCAGCACCGTCAATCACATGGTTGTTCGTAACAATGTATCCATCTTCTGTAAGTATGACACCCGAACCGAATCCCACACGAGGCCGCGTTCTTACTTCCTGCTGACGCCCCATACCGTCGCCGAAGAAAAAGTCATATATATCCGGCGCACGGCGCACAGTCCTTGTCTTACCGTTCTCCGTAGACTTTATATGAACCACAGCATGCAGGGATTTGTCGGCAGCATCCGTAAGGTCTACCCTCTCCTGCATACCGAATGTCTGAGGCATAGAAGCCTTGTGAATCTGCAATCCACTGTCAGCAGCCACTACCTGAGCAGCAACATCGCGTTTCTCCAATACCTTATAAGTAGTAACAGACGCAACAGCTGCACTGACAGCTACCACCGTTGCACCCAAAAACAAATTTCTAATTCCTTTTTTCATAACTTTATTTCAATAGTTTGTTAAATTCTGCATTTGTTTATAACATTTACATCGCAAATATATACACAAAAAGATTGACTAATAAGGAATGTAGCCCATTTTTGCTATCATTTAACAATACAAGCATTGCATTAACAATTCTTGCACATTAAAGACATCCATTTTGCATTTGTTCAACATACATGTACATAATCATAGAGGCATATTGCATACAAAAAATATCACTAGGATAAAAAATAAAAATCCGTTTAAGAAGCTGTTTGAATTTTATTTAAATAAGATAGGCTGCGCCTCGGAATAATATTCAAGTAAACTTGATATTCTTCTCTCGGCTTGCACTATCTTTTAGAATTATTTGAGTGATAGCAACTTCAAATAGACTCAATCGACGCCAAACCGAACGCCATACAAGCTTGCTTGATATGGCTGAGGTGCGAAGGAGATAAACTCTGTTAAATAAGCCGAAATGAAGGGCGCAAATATAGAATTATTTTTCAAGAAAATTCAAACAGTTTCTAAACAGCTTCTAAAAATTCCCCCGAAAATTTTAAAATAGAGGAAGCAATGCTTAACTTTGCACCCGCAAAACAGTCGGACGGTCTGTCGCCGTTGCTTTTGGCAAGGGAGGAAAGTCCGGGCAGCACAGAGCATTCCACTTCCTAACAGAAAGCTGTCTGCGAAGGCAGAGTAACGTAGAAGAAAATAACCGCCCGCAAGGGTAAGGGTGAGAAGGCGGGGTAAGAGCCCACCG
>JAFYLO010000211.1 GCA_017557045.1 Bacteroidaceae bacterium
AACTCACCAAGCGTGAAGAAGGGGAAGCCGGGTCCCCAACCGGCCGACATTCCGTCGTATGAAGTTGTGAGTGCATCCACTGTGTTTGTAGATACTACTGTGTAGCGAAGCGAGGAGATTGCTTCGTCGAACTTGAAGAGCTGAGACTCAAAAATGTAGTTCTTAGGCCCTTTCTTTCCTGGGAGGCCATCCGCCGTTGTGAGCGTGATTGGCCATGTTGATGTTTGCGCCATGCCTATTGCGGCGACAAGCGTCAACAACATTGTTAACAAAAGGTTTCGTTTCATAATGTTTATTTATAAGATTTTGTAAATATTTTTCTTTTTTTAAGAAATATTATTTGCAAAGTTAAGTAAAAAATTTGTTTTTAACATAAACATTATTATATATTTAAGAACAACTGCTTAAATTTTGAAAATATCGGGAATATAGCCCATCATAAACAAAAATTCGCTATCTTCGCAGTTTAAAGCAATATTCTTATACTAAGAGAAGAAAATCCGCGTTAAATAATCAGGATGAAAAAAGGGTTAATACTGACAATAGTGCTTCTGTGCGCAATCACCGCATTGCGTGCACAGTACGACGTGCACTTTAACCACTACTGGAATATACAGAATTTCTACAACCCCGCGGCGGCAGGCGCCACCAAGAAGATGCACATCTTCGCCACATACAGCAACCAGCTCACTGGCTTCGAGGGCAACCCGAAGAGCATGCTATTCAACCTCGATGCACCGTTGACTATGCTCAAGGGCGACCACTCGATAGGCACTGGCATACTGAACGACCAGGCGGGAATGTTCACCAACCAGCATCTGTTCGTCAACTACGCCTACGCAATGAAACTGCTGGGCGGACGAATGGCCATAGGCGTGCAGGTGGGATTGCTTAACGAGAAGTTCGACCCCTCGGGCATCATACTCGGCGGAGAGAGCAACGACCCCGCATTCCCCACAAGCACACAGAACGGCAACAAGGTGAATTTCGGAGCAGGTCTGTTCTATCAGCACAAGTTTTTTCAGGCGGGAGCGGCTGCACTGCACATAAATGCCCCGCTCATTTACATGGGCGAAAAAAACCAGATGCAGATAGATCCTTTTTATAATTTTTTTGCAGAGGGCAATATTCCGTTAAAAAATCCGTTAATAACCATACAGCCCTCTCTGCAATTGATGACAGACTTTGTGTCGTGGCGCACCGACATTACTGCAAAAGGCAGTTACACCTTCAACGGACGCAAGTTCTTCGGTGGTGCGACATACAGCCCCTCGACCTCGGTTGCACTGTTCCTGGGTATGGAGATGATGAACATAACCCTAAGCTACGGCTACGAGATATACACATCGGGAGTGGGAGCGGCACACGGCAACCACGACATATACCTGGGATACGACTTTGACTTCGATATATTCAAAAAAGGAAAGAACAAACATAACAGCATAAGAGTATTACAATGAAAAGAATAACAATCTGTTTGACGACACTCGCCCTGTTGCTCGCCCTTGCATCGTGCATGGGACCGCAGAGCAGCAACGCCATAGGCGGCGAGCTGACCGGAATAAGCGGCACGGCAATAAACGAACCCTCTCCCTACGGAATGGTGCTCATAGAACGCGGTTCCATTAAATTGGGCGACGAAGAGAAGGATTCACTTTGGGGATCGACTTCGTCGGTGAAGGACATCTCGGTAGATGCCTTCTGGATGGACGAGACGGAGGTAACAAATGCCGAATACCGCCAGTTTGTATATTGGGTGCGCGACTCAATCATCCGCGAGCGCCTCGCCGACCCTGCATTCGGCGGCGACGAGACATACAAGATAACAGAGGACAAATTCGGCGAACCGGTTACACCCCACCTCAACTGGAGCAAGCCCATCCCCTGGCGCAAGCCCAACGAGGATGAGCTGCGTGCAATCGAGAGTGTCTACACAACCAATCCCGTAACAGGTGCAAAGATGCTCGATGCTGCGCAGATGAACTACAAATACGAGATATACGACTACACCCTCGCCGCACAGCGCCGATACAACCTCGACCCCGCGAAGCGTAACCGCAACACCGACATTCCCGTGAACCCCGAAGAGGTGGTGATGATTTCAAAAGACACCGCTTACCTCGACGACGAAGGCCGCATCGTAACGCAGACAATCACCCGTCCGCTTGCAAGCTACTACGACTTCCAGAACACATACATCATAAACATCTATCCCGACACAACCTGCTGGGTAAATGACTTCCCCAATTCGAACAACGAGGTTTATCTGAATCTCTACTTCAGCCACCCCAACTACAGCGACCATCCCGTAGTGGGAGTAAGCTGGGAGCAGGCCAACGCATTCTGTGCATGGCGCACCGACTTCCTGCTCAAAGGTTTGGGCGGACAGGCTAAATACATACAGCGCTACCGTCTGCCCTCTGAGGCCGAATGGGAGTACGCAGCCCGCGGCAAGCAAGGCGGCAAATTCCCCTGGGAGTCAAAAGACACAAAGAGCGACAAGGGTTGCTACTACGCCAACTACAAGCCCGGCGAAGGCGACTACACACAGGACGGCAACCTCATAACCTCGAAGTGCGGCATCTACTCGGCCAACAGCAACGGTCTCTACGACATGGCGGGCAACGTAGCCGAATGGACCTCGACCGTTTACACCGAAGCGGGTGTATTGCAAATGGGCGACATCAACCCCGACCTGCAGTACCGCGCTGCAAAGGAGGATCCCTACAGCCTGAAGAAAAAGAGCGTACGCGGCGGCTCGTGGAAAGACCCTGTGAAATTCATACAGGGAGCCACACGCACCTACGAATACCAGAACGAATCGCGCTCCTACATAGGCTTCCGTTGCGTACGCAGCTTCACAGGAATAGGCAGAAACAGAAAATAGGAATAGTAACCTTACAATAACAAAGAATCATGGGCAAATCAAAAGGCATAGTAAGACGCATACAGTCATTCATGGACTCCCCCAAAGGACGTACCTGGACAAACTACATATACAGCTGGGGAGCAGCAATCGTTATTTTGGGTACACTGTTCAAACTCACCCATATAGCAGGTGCCAACCTGATGCTCTTCGTGGGCATGGGCGCCGAAGTTATAGTATTCTTCTTCTCGGCATTCGAGCGTCCCTACGAGCTTGCCGAAGAGGATAGAAAGGAAGAGCGTTCCGAACGCCGCAGCGAATATGAGGCAACAGGCAACATAATAATCGCAGGCGGAACAACTCTTGCCGGCGGAACAACCGTCGCAGGCGATATTCCTGCAACACCCGCAGGCGGAAACATCATTGGCAGCATAGCAACATCGGGTGCCCCCGAACTTATCCCCCAGATGGACGAGGTTACACAGGAGTACATCGACAAGGTACGCTCACTGAACGAGGCTATCAAGCAGATTTCAGACCAGACAGAATCCCTCAGCCGCAACATGGAGGAGATGGAGACACTGGCACGCAACCTCACAGCCGTAAACGCCATGTACGAGATACAGCTCCGCGGTGCAAGCAGCCAGCTCAACAACCTCGACTCCGTAAACGACCAGACAAAGAAGATGGCACAGCAGATAGAGGAGCTGAACCACGTGTACAGCCGCATGCTCGAAGCCATGACCGCCAACATGAACAAACCCGAATAACCACCCCCACAGCCCGAAGAGCATGAAAATAAAAAAGAATAAAGTCTCTCCGCGTCAGAAGATGATCAACCTCATGTACGTTCTTCTGATGGCAATGCTGGCGCTGAACGTATCCTCGGATGTGCTCAACGGCTTCACCCTCGTCGATGAAAGCCTCACAAAGAGTACCGAGAACTCAACCGAGCAGAACCGGTCGCTCTACCGCGACTTTGCCGCATTCATGGAGCAGAACCCCGAAAAGGTACAGGAGTGGTTCAACCGCGCACAGACCGTCAAGCAGATGTCCGACTCGCTGTACGAGTTTGCCGACTACCTGAAAGAGCGCATAGCCAAGAAAGCCGACGGCCCCGACGGCGACTACCGCAACCTGAAGAACCGCGAGGATCTCGAAGCATCGACATACATAATGCTCGGTGCCGGCCGCGAATACGGTGCCAAGCTCTACGATGCCATCAACAACTATCGCGAGCGCATACTCACAATGATAAGCGACACAATACAGCGCCAAGTGGTAACCGACCTCTTCAACACCGAAGTACCCAAGCGCGACATAACCATGCTTCGCAACTGGCAGGAGTACAACTTCGAGAATATGCCCGCAATAGCAGCCATCACACTGCTCACAAAACTACAGAGCGACATACGCTATGCCGAGGGCGAAGTGCTGCACACACTTGCCAAGAACATCGACGAGGGCGATGTGAGAGTGAACAAGATAAGCGCACTTGTCATCCCCAATTCAAAGAACATAGTACGCGGCAACGACTTCAGCGCACAGATAATACTCGCCGCAGTCGACTCCACACAACGCCCCGAAATATTCATCGGCGACAAGAAACTCGAAACAGAGAACGGAGAATACACCGTAACCTGTAACCGCACAGGCGACTACACCCTCAACGGATATATGATAGTAAACGACGGTTCGGGAACATCGGAACGATACGACTTCTCGCAGAAATATACAGTCGTAGACCCCACAGCCACCGTCAGCGCCTCGCTGATGAACGTGCTCTACGCAGGCTTCGACAACCCCGTGAGCATATCAGTGCCCGGCGTCCCCGGCAAGAACATATCGGCAAGCGTAGCCAACGGCAACGGTACTCTGAAGTCCGATGGCAAGGGAGGCTTCATAGCAGTCCCCAAACAGATAGGCAAGAATATGGATATTGAGGTTACAGCCACCAACGAAGGCGGCCGCCGTCAGAGCATGGGCAAATACAGTTTCCGTGTGAAGCAGTTGCCCGACCCATCGCCATTCATCGAATACAAGGATAAGGACGGCCACACCAAGAGATACCGCGGAGGCACACCCTTTGCCAAGCGCGACCTCATGTCAACCAACGGCATCATCGCAGCCATCGACGACGGCCTGTTGAACATAGGCTTCAAAGTGCTCTCTTTCGAAACAGTCTTCTACGACAACATGGGCAACGCAGTACCCGTAATATCCGACGGAGCCAACTTCTCCACACGACAGAAGGATATGTTCCGCCGTCTCTCCACCGGCAAACGCTTCTACATCTCGCATGTAAAGGCCATCGGCCCCGACGGAGTGGAGAGAGTGCTGCCCACCTCAATGGAAGTCATACTAAAATAAAAAAACATAAACGCCATGAAATACATAGCAAGAATACTTCTCATCTGCCTGATAGCCCTCGTAGGAGAGCATGCCGCTGCCCAGCCCCCCAAACGCAAGAAGGAGACTGCCGCAAAGCAGGCAACAGCAGTAAACGTGCCCATGAGCGACCGCGCAAAAGCACAATACCCCATAATGCAGACACCCACAGAGGTTGTGTGGAAGCGCGACATCTACCGCACACTCGACCTCACAAAAGAGAAAAACGCCTCGCTCTACTACCCCATTGAGCCACAGGGCGAGAGCATGAACCTCTTTACATACATATTCAAGCTGTTCGTGAACAACGACATACCCGCATACTCCTACAACCTCGACGGCAACGAATCGTTCACCCCCGAGAACAAGGTGAACCCCAAAGACCTGCTCGACGACTTCGGAATATACTACGAAGAGAAAAACGGAGTGATAGATGTTGCGCAGAGCGACATTCCCAGCGCACAGGTGCTCAGCTACTATGTGAAGGAGAGCCACTACTTCGACCAGCGCACAGCCACATACAACTACCGCATCACAGCCATCTGCCCTGTGATACATAAGGCAGGCGACTTCAGCACCGAGGTAACCAAATACCCCATATTCTGGCTTAACTTCGATGAGATTTCTCCTCTGCTCACCCGTCAGAAGGTAATGTCGAGCAGCTACAACAACGTATCGTCAATGACGCTGAGCGACTACTTCCTGAAGCACTGCTACGAAGGAGAGATATACAAAACAGTGAACCTGCGCAACCTCTCAATCAACCAGTACTGCAAGAACGACTCGGCAGTGAAGAAGGAGCAGAAGAATATCGAAAAGCAACTCTCCGACTTCCGCGGCAACCTATGGAAAACACCCGCCGAAGCACCTGCCGACACCACAGCAACAGAGGCATCGGACAGCGTGAAGAGCGAAAAGGCCGAAGCTGCAAAGACAGAGAAGAAAGAGGAGCAAAAAACCCGCCGCACAACCAAGAAGAGCAGCGATGCGAAAGCAAGCAAAAGCAGCGGTGGAAAAAGCAGTGCACCGCGTGTATCTGTGAGAAGGACAAGAAGATAAACCAACCTGAAAATAGTTTAAAAAGTCTGCGCCAAAATCATGTTTTGGCGCAGACTTTTTTGGTTTATAAGAATATGCAGCCAATGCAAGATACCTGATTTTAAAATATTGGTGTCCGATAAATTTTTATTCTGCTTATGCAACCAATTGAAAAACAAAGAAAAACAGCTCTCCCTCTTGGATAAGCTAATCTTTGGACACATTTATTTTAAATCGATATTTGCTATATTTCTAAATACCAATAAAATAGCTTACTAAAAAAGTTCCTGCCCTTTAAGGGGACATTGCGTAATAAGCAATGTTTGCGACGACGAAAGCTTTAGCTTTCCTAAGGAGTGCCGAGCTTGCGAGGTCTATTCAAAAACGATAGTTTTTGAAGACGGAGGGGTTTTCCTCGCGTAGTACGGTTTATTGCAATACGTTAGGTTAAGAACCCCCTCCGAACTTTTTTTTAGAAAAAAAGTTCTCGTCCCCCTTTAAGAGGGACAGCTTTTTTAAGTTTCTTATTTAAAAGAGATTAGCAAAGGTATAAAAGCTAAAGATGTGTACGAAGATTAGCCCCTTTTAGGGTAGAAACATTATGTTTCTTATAAAAAATAAAAAAATACACTACTTCAAATTTGTTTCCTATAGGAAATAAATTATATATTTGCATAGAAAGTACAACCTATAGGAAATATTCCAGAAATGAAGCCAATTACAAGACAATACTATGCCGACAGGGTTGACGCATGGATAGGCAAAGGACAGATTATAGTTCTTACCGGTCAACGCCGAGTGGGTAAAAGCTACATTCTTAAGGACTTTATCGAGCGACACAAGGAGACTCCGAATACAAACTTCATATACATTGACAAGGAGCGTAAAAAGTTCGATGCAATAACCAACAATGAACAGCTGAACTCATACATTGACGAGAATATAGTAAATGGTACCCATAATTTCATACTCATAGATGAAGTTCAGGAAATAGACGGTTGGGAAAAAAGTCTGAGAAGTTACCGCGTGGAAGACAATACAGACATCATAATAACCGGAAGTAATTCAAAGATGCTGTCGAGCGAGCTAAGTACGCTTATAGGCGGTCGCTATCAGGAGATATATATCCAGTCGTTGAGTTATCAAGAATTCACCATGTTTCATAATCTTGATGACAGCGACGAAACATTATGGAAGTACATAAACTACGGCGGCCTACCGGGACTTAAACAGATAGGACTTGACGACGAGGATTTCATCTGGGATTACATCAAAGGTGTGTATAGCACCGTTGTACTGAAAGATATTATTGAACGCCATAGCATACGCAATGTAACATTTCTGAATACCCTGCTACGTTATTTTGCAGATACCATTGGGAAATTGACATCATTGAACAATATCAGTAAATTCATGAAGTCTCAAAGTCAGGATGTCTCTATCAAATCAATAGCGTCCTATCTTTCATATTTCAAGGATGCATATTTGTTGTCTACAGTAGAGAGATATGACATTCACGGCAAGAAACTGCTGGAATCAAATGAGAAACTCTATTTTGGTGACCTCGGCCTCAGAAACCTGATTGCCGGCGGAGAGAGAGAAGGCGACATAGAGAAAGTAATAGAGAATATCGTCTACAGGCATCTTGTACACATGGGCTATACGATAAACGTAGGACAACTGAAAGCCGGCGAGGTGGATTTTGTATGCACTAAGCCTAATGAACGCAAATACATACAGGTTGACTATCTTATAGCAACTCCGGAGACCGAAGAACGCGAATTTGGCGCTTTGAACTGCATAAACGACCACTACCCCAAATATGTAATTTCCATGACACCCTTACTTAAGAGGAGCGACAGGAACGGAATTACGCATATTGGTTTGCGCGAATTTCTAAAGAACGGATTCTGATGCAGCAATGATGCTATATTATAATATTGGTGTCCGGTAAACGTATATAGGTCGTTTAAAATTAGATATTTAAAATTACAAGCCCCAATTCTTTATTAAGACAAATTTAAGTCAATGATTGGAACTCCCTCGCCCTGCGGGCACTCCCTCTTCAAGAGGGAGAATGTTATATATTAACAATTTACACTCCTCCTCTTGAAGAGGAGGTGGATTCAAAAACTTGTTTTTGAAGACGGAGGAGTTCCAAAACATCAGCAGAATAAAAATTTACCGGACACTAATATTTCCCAAAGAACGGGGGTGGTAATGCTACCATTATACAATAAGAAGCGCAAGAGTGATACTTGAATTACCACTCTTGCGCTTCACAAGTAAGAATCATTACTTCTTACGTTTTTCTTTACCACCACCCATTGGGCGACGGTTCTTCATCCTCTCCTCATCGAACTTCAGATACTTCTTGTACTGTTTGGGAGAGAGAATCTGCTTCATCTGTTCGTTCATGGCATCGCGGCGCTTTTTCATAAGCTCTTCGCGGGCTTTCATCCACTCCTCACGGCTCTTGTCGTCGCGGCGGGGAGGAGCAACCTTTTCGCCTTTCTTACGCATCTTTTCCATGCGTGCAGAACGCGCTTTCATGCTGTCCTGCATGGCTGCAACATCGGAGTATTTAAGGATATACACCAACTGATATTGGAGCGAGTCGAGCCCCACAGCCTCGTTGATGGCATCAGCCTCCATCTTGGCCAATGCTTCGGGTGAGAAACTACGGCGCATTTCGCTACCTTGCGGTCTGCGACCTTCGCGACGGCGGTTGTTGTCCTGTGCGCAGAGCATTATGCCCGGCAACAGAAAAAGTGCAATAATAAAAAGTTTTTTCATAGTGCAGTCTTTAGTTATCTGTTAGTTTGACACAAATATTGCCAATAGGTTTAATTTGTCTTCTAAAAAACTCTTTAAAGTTTTAGAAGCTGTTTGAATTTTATTTCGGAATTATTTGAGAGCTATTTCGAGTAGATTTTCTTTCGCATTTTGCAGGGAATAGCGGGCTATTTCCAAAAAATAAGAAAGGAAAGATGCCGAAATAGACTCAAATAAGCCGAAATGAACATCGCAAATATAGAATTATTTTCTAATAAAATTCAAACTGCTTCTTATTTTCACTACTCTGCTTCCTGCACGAACTATATATATACCGTCGGGCAAAGTAATCTCCTCGCCTGAGTAATTGTCAATCCTTTCTACAACAGAGCCGGCCGCCGAGTAGATAACGACACTGCAATTATCGGCATTTGCCAGAGTGATGCTGTTGCCGTTCACCTTCACAGCTGCATCGGCATTGACTATATCAACTGCTGTTGAACCGCCACTATCTTTCACAGCAAACATAACATCGTCTGCCCGTTTTTCGAGGTTTGCACTGTCGACCACAAGTATATCCTTGATTTTTACTACCGGCGGTTCCGTAGCTGCGGAATCGGGAATGAGTATTTCGAAGTTCATAACAGGCTTGTCGCATACAAACGGGGTTCCATTCTTATTGTATACCACAACACGGTAAAGCCCATCGGTAATCTTTGTATAGATAACACTGTCGCCGGTTGCCCCATTTTCTGTAAAGATATTCTCTATTACAACATTCGATGGCACTGCAATATCCGCTTGGATGGCTTTTATACCCTCCTTATTGCTCTGCAAATGAATAGGGATGTTTATAACATTCTCCGAAGCAACAGTTTGGTCGACACTCACAAGGGAAGTAGCGGAAACGGGCTTTTCGAAGAAGTACATAGGCGGAAGAGACTCGCCGCACGCAAGCAGCACCGCGCTCCTTACAAAATCGCTGTAACCGATTTTTCCGTCTGCATCAATGTCAGCCTTCGCTATATTGAATTTCTCGTCTGCTTTACCAAGAAGATAATCGGCAAACAAAGCAACATCCTGTATTGTCAGCAGGTCGTTGCAGTCAATATCACCGACCAATGTGTGGAGAATATCTTTTATATCATATTCCTTGATGTTGGCAAAGATGTAATCGTGGCGTTTCTTCAACCAATTCTGCATTGTCTTGATTTTTGAGCCATATTCGCTGCCGTCGCCCCAGCGGTCGTTATTGTTTTTGAAAGAAGATTCCGCAAAAGAATAGTAGTCGCTTATGTACTCCATTATCTCTTCGATATATCCATTATCTACAAAATCCTTCCAAACCTTATAATAGTGTCTTCTGAACTCCTCGTTATCCATCAGAGCCTCGAAAAAGTTCCTGCCAATCGTACCCATTGAAAGCAAACTGGTCGTGTAGCCTATTTCGAAATATCTTCCGGTATTCTCGTAGCCGAAAGCCCAGTCAAAGTCCCATAATGGGCCGAACACAATCTTTGAGTCGGGTGAATACATATCGCCTTTCCACAAATATGTACTTTTAGGGTGGCACAATTCCTTGTTGAGCACCAGCTCATTTACAAAAAGGAAACGTGCGGCAGCATCAAGATCGAGGTATTGACCAAGCGGGCCGTTATTGTATAACACCTCTTCAAATTTAGCAAAATCGGCTTGGATAGCACTGAATTTTGCCTCTCTCTCTGCTTCGTCATAGTCAAAAAGGTCGGGATCCTTAACATTTACCGGAAGGTCGTATATCCCTGACTTGAACTTAAAATCTTCGTCGAAATAAGAATCAAGTTCGAGCAAATATCCAAGATCTTCGTCAACATCAACACTGTTGCCGCTTAAACCCACCTGCTCCGTAAACATATAGCTTCCCATATATTCGCCATTCATATAAAGCTCTACGGGTATAATGTGGTTGGCGCAGGGGGCATTGACCAATTGTCCTATTTTCATGGCTATGGCATTGGCCATAAGTGCACCATGCTGTGCATTGGCCAGCAACACCCAGCTTTTGCCTTTTGTAAGGCCGAAAGGCTTCACCTTGGAAGCAAATTTCAATCTGTATGGCTTTTTTGCATATCCCCAAGTTGAGTTTCCGCGACCTTTTATCTGAACCGAATCGCTGAAATCGTCATACACCCCAAAGCCGGAAATCGATATTTTTGCATCAAGATATGTCTCTTTGGTGATACTTGACGCCGGATATGCCATGTCAATGTCTATGCGTGGAGCTTGACTACCGTCTGTCAGCCACTTGGGAGTAACTGTGTAAAGACGCCCAAAGGGTATTTTAATGTTTTTATATGTTGAATCCTGCGCCATCACATCCATAATGACATTGTAGCCCGGATAGGTTGCAGTATACTGCACTGACTCGGCAAAGCTGTTGCGTGTCTTTTTACTTATCTGCAACTTGTTGCCTATATATGCAATGCCACGCTCTTCGCTCAATTGGAAGCTGGCTGTCAGCCACTTGCCTATGGAATTAAGGTTTACCTCAATATTCTCGCTGCTACAGTCTGCGATGACATCGACATTCAGATTGGCATTATATTTATTGTTGAATTTGTATGATGTCAGATAAGGCAACTGCGGCACTTGGTTGCTTATGCCCGTATATTCGCTTGCGTGGTACTTTATTATGCTGCCCGAATTCAGTGGAACACAGAGTGTGTCGTTCTGTTCATAATGCTCTTTTGCCAGCGTACTTAAAGGATAAGCATCAACTCCTCCATTTGTCAGCGACACGAACAGACAGGGTTCTTTAAAGACATCTACAGCCTTATAAATAGAGTCGTTTTCATCGTCGTCATCGTCGCCATATAGCATATCCTCGGTAAATTCATAGCCTTTCGGTGTTATACCGCACAATGTAGGGCTGAACTCATACTGGCTGGCATTTGGCCTGCCGTACCACTCCAACGAAAAGGATTTAACCGGTTCTTTGAATGTCAATTCAATATAATGATACGCGGAAGGTGCATTGTTGCTATAGTTCGAATGGAAATGGTTGTTCAGCACGCCATCGTTCAATGCCGGCAATCCTTCGCCGTCGTGCCAATTATGCTCATTGTGGTCGGCATTGGAAGTAGCTGTATATTCCACAGGGTTGCCATTAGCATCAAGCACCGTAAACTCACCCAGCACAAAATAGCAAAAGCCGTTTACCCGTGAAGGGATATTTGTCTCGACGACGGTAAAGCGTATTCCGTCAGTCGCCGTTGGTGGGGTGTAAAGTTTTGTGTGTGCATAGTTCTGCGTAACCTCGGCCCCGTTTTCTTCCGTGGTAACTCTTGTGCCGCCATCGGGCATTGAAACTGTGTACGACCAGGGGGCTTCTGAAGACTGCGCCCAAACACTCGTCAGGCTTAAAACTACTACCAGTAGAAATGAAAATAGGCGTTTCATAAAGCAAAGTGGAATTAAGGGTTAAGCGTAAGAAGACTGCTTTTTTAAAAAAGCAGTAATCCATTTGCAAATTAAACTAATTTCCCCGATAATTTCAATACTTTTCTTAGAAGCTGTTTTTTTTATCGAGTACATAGGTAAAAACTTTGTAACGCGAAGGATAGAGTATAAGCATCTGTGATGCGCTAAAATAAAACCTATAATGAATCTATGTACTTCAGTCTTCGTTTATGTAGGTTCAATTGGATTATATAAACGCATTGTAAATGCTGATACTCAAAGCATCCGCATTGCAAATGCGGATGGACAGGTTTGAAAATATTGCTTGTGTATTCGGTCAAACTCCCTCCCCCGTTCTAAGCCTCACTTTACGTTCGGCACTCCTTCTATATAACAAAATGCTAAACCGCTGTGCTATAGAGTTTTTCGTTAAGCATATTCAATGTTCTTTTTTGTTATTTTATATTCATTTTG
>JAFYLO010000212.1 GCA_017557045.1 Bacteroidaceae bacterium
CGAGGTAGAGAACGGTATAATACACATAGTCGACAAGGCGATAGACCCTGTAGAAATGAATGTGCCTCAGCTGATAGCCTCGTGCGATTTCTTCAGCATATTCAACGAAGCTATGAATGTTACCGGCTTCAAGGACTCGCTGCTGTTGGACTTGGATATGTCCTATATATGGGACCCGACACCGACATCAGGCCACCATTCGCGTACATATTATCCCAAGTCGAAGTACCATAAATACACAGGCTTCATTGAAACCGACGAAGTGTTCAACGCCAACGGTATATATACACTTGCCGACCTCAAGGCATTTGCCGAGAAGTGGTACGGCACAGAGGATAGAGAGAATACCAAAAGCCCGCGCAACGCTTTGCACAAATTCGTATCCTATCATTTTCTTAATCGCGAAATAGCCTATAACAGAATTGTCTGCCACAATGCATATCACGACGATTATATGCCGGCAGATGCTGACCGCTACGACTATTACGAGACAATGCAAGGTACGATGATGAAAGTTATCAAGCCACTGAGCACTCCCGACGGATTGAACATATTTATAAATTACAGCAAGCGTGCATTGCCATACAACATAGCGATGCGTCCCCATGTAAATGTGCGTGTGATACCGCTCACCGAGTTCATACATTCCGACGAGAAATATGCAAAATTCGACCAGATGGCAGCCAACGGCACAGTTCATCCCATAGACAAGATACTCATATACAACGAGGACGAAATGGTAGGCAACATCCTGAACGAGCGCATAAGAATAGATGTTTTCTCGCTGATGCCCGAACTTGCCAGCAACGGAATAAGATATGTTTACAGAGACGAAAATATGATTTACATAGCACTTCCCGATGGATATAGTAAATCAATGAAATTAAGAGAAGGGTTTGTGCAGACAACAATATTTAGTTATTACTTCCGTGATTGCTTGGTATTACAAGGAAATTTTGATATTTCATTCAGAATACCGCCATTGCCGTCGCGAACATACGAGATCCGTTTCGGATATGGGACAGACAATAGCGATAGTAAATATGACGAAATGAATCGCGGACGCTTATTGGTTCAGATATATATTGATGGTAAAGTCGCTTCTCGTCCCGAAGACATAGGTGTTACCAACTTGCATGTCAGCAAGGGAGCAGTGCCCGATGCACAGACGTATGACGATGGCGTTGAGAACGACAAGCAGATGCGAAATCTTGGATACATGAAAGCGCCCGATTGCTACTATGGAACAAGTTCCGGTCTTAAAATTTTAGCACGTCATCATAATGCACATATAAGGCGTATTGTTACCCGTCAATATTTTGACGGTAAAGAGCATTGGATACGATTCAGAAATGTAGGCGAGATTCTGAGCGGTGCTCAATCTTTTAATTTGGATTACATAGAACTTGTGCCGCTGAAAGTTGTCAGCGACCCTTTGAAGCCTGAGGATAGACATTAAAAGAGAAATGAAACGAAAATAAAGACTGAGGGTGACCCAAAAGTGTTAAAGGGTCACCCTCTCTGCTTTTATTGCATTGAATCTGTTTTTTCGGGATATTTTTTAAAAAAATATAGCTATTCCTTTGAATTTCATTGGAATAGCTATTGTTTGTTTGGAAAATTTTTATTATCTTTATACTTGCAAACCAAAAGATTAACAATCCATTCCAAACAGTATGGCAAAGGTAATACATAAATCTTACAATCAAAACGATTCCCTCCTGCTTCCTCCCTCTTTGGGCGAATTAATTTCAAAGACTCACCCGGTGCGTATTGTCAGCGATATTCTCGACAAGTTCGATATCAGTGACATTGAGGCAACCTACAAGAGTGGCGGAACCAGCAGCTATCACCCCCGTATGCTTCTTAAGGTAGTTGTGTATGCCTACCTGTGTAATGTTTATTCCGGCAGGCAGATGGAAAGGCTTCTGCACGAGAATATCCATTTCATGTGGCTCAGCAGTATGAGTTACCCTGATTTCCGTACAATCAACCGGTTCCGTAGCGAAAGGCTTTCCGGCGGCAGGCTTGAGAATGTGTTCACAAGGGTTGTAGAACTGTTGAATGATGAAGGACTTGTTTCCCTGAACGTACAGTATATTGACGGAACGAAAATAGAGTCCGTAGCCAACAAATACACCTTTGTCTGGAAAGGCAGTGTCGAGAAAAACAAGGCAAAGCTGATAGACAAGGTACGTGGTGTCCTTTCTGCTGCAGAAGAGGAGCTTGACATAGAGGAATCTACTGAGTTTCCCGAAGAACAGCCACAGGAAGAGTTCGAACGCAGGAGTAAGAGGATACTTTCCAAGATGGACAGCATGGGGATAAGCAAAGGTAAACAACGTAGACTTATAGAAAAAACAGCAAGCGATAGTAAATCAAAGCTTGACGAGTATGACAAGCATCTTGATACCCTTGGAGAGCGTAACTCATACAGCAAGACCGACCCCGATGCAACCTTCATGCGCATGAAAGAGGATGCCATGAACAACGGACAGACAAAGCCCGGATACAACGTGCAGATATCCACCGAGAACCAGTTCATCACCAATTACGGTGTCTTCTGGCAACCCAATGACCAGGGCACCCTTATACCATACCTCAAAAGTTTTGAAGAGCGTTACGGTAAACAGAGTGCGGAGATTGTTGCAGACTCCGGATACGGCAGTGAGCAGAACTATGAGTATATGTTTGGTGGCGGAATGATACCTTATGTAAAGTATAACATGTTTCATGCAGAAATGAAAAGGAAATACAAGAACAACCCTTTCTTGCCAAACAATATGTACTACAACAAGACAGAGGACTATTATGTATGCCCCATGGGACAACACATGGAACTCGCCTATTGCAAGAAAGAGAAATCAGACCTCGGGTACACATCCAACAAGAGCGTATATATGGCTAGAGACTGTTCAAGATGTCCATTGCGAGGGATGTGCTACAAGGCAAATGCAGACAGACGTACAATAGAGGTCAATCACAACAACAACGCCTACAGGGCAAGGATAAGGGAACTGCTTACAAGCGAAGATGGTCTAAGGCATAGAAGTAAAAGACCGATAGAGCCTGAAGCCGTCTTCGGAAACATAAAGTTCAACCACGGGTTCAAGCGTTTCAGGCTGAAATCGACAGAAAAAGTCTCTGTCGAATGGGGGCTTGTGGCCATTGCCCACAATTTAAGGAAGTATATTGCCTGCAAAGCGTAAACATGGGCAATAAGAAGCGTGTTCCCAGCCTTGTAGAAGGGCATATAAGCTGCCATCTGGTCAAATAAGAGCTCCTGTACACAAAAAATGCTTTTAATTGGAGCTTTCAGGCAAAAAAACAAAAGGAATCGCTAAAACAAAGAGACCGAGCCAAAATTACTTTTGAGTCGGCCTCAGTTGTTTACCTTGTTTTTGAAGACGGAGGAGTTCAAAACACAAGCAGAAGAAATTTTTACCGGACACTAATATTATTTAATCTTCTGCCAATAGATTGTTGTACCTATACCGAATACTGTACCGCGGAGTTTGAGTTTCTTCTCGCTTTCGAATTCTGCTGTAACGTTTACGCGTATACCTTTTGAGGGGTCGTAGATTTTTGCGTCGCCCCACTGCTTGTCGCCTTTGAGGTATTTGAGACCTTTGACAATCACAACTTTGTCGATGTCTGTATTGCGAAGACTCTTGTCGGGGTTTTTTACATCCTTGCGTTTTTTGCCGTTTGCATCGTTGGGGTTCTCCACCCAGAATATCTGGGCTGTGTATGTGCCATCAGCAGCCTTTGTTACTCTAACCTTACTCTTGCTGCCGCCGCGGTCGGTGAGATATTCACCTACAATGTTGTCGGCTTTGCTGTTGAGTGTACTTTGCGCAAATGTGGGCAATGTCATTGCAATTGCGCAGAACAGTGTCATGATGAGACTTTTCATTTTTTCTCTTTTAATTGGTTAATTCTGCACAAATGTAGATATAATTTTGCACAAAATGTATGCCTGTGTGTAAAAAATGAAAGACTCTGTTTCCAAAATGTACTCTTATTTTGTGATTTTATGTACTGTGTGCCTCTTTATCTCTTTTCTGAATCGGGTGTAGTAGAGCAGTGCTGCTGCTGTGAGTCCGAACGGTAATCCCAACGCTACGCCTATTGCTCCCATCTTCAATGTAAATCCAAACAGATAACTTACAGGTAATGATATGGAGATGTAGGCTATAAATGCATATCTTATCAGTGGCTTTGTTACTGCTATTCCGCGCAAGGCATTTGCGTAGTTTATCTGTATGCCGTCGCTCACTTGGTATGCGAGCATGGGGATGAGTAGGGCAGCAAACATTGTCTGTATGCTCTTATCTGTAGTGAAGAGCATTGCCAGATGGTTTTGACTGAGTGCGATTGCTATTGACAATATGGCTGCAACAAGCATTATGATGTGGAATGCTGCTGTTGCTGTAATGCGTATGTTTTCCCATTCTCCACGTCCGTAGTGGTGGCTTATTCGTATGGATGCGGCTGCTCCTATACCATAGTATACAAGGAAGCAGAGTGAGCCGGTGATGCACATCACCTGGAAGGCTGCAAGCTCGGTTGCGCCCAACCAACCCATGAGCAGCGATGCGAGTGAGAAGGAGGCTGTCTCCATTCCCATTTGCAGGGCAAGTGGGGTACCTATCTTGCATAGATCCTTTATTTCGCGTTTCTCGATTCTTCTTTCATGGAAGCCTTTGGAGTAGTTTTTGAATCGGCTCTCGCGCTTTATGAGCAGCACAAAAAGTGCTATCATTGCCACGCGTGCGATGAGTGTTGCGATGCCTGCACCTGTCAGTCCGAGTTCGGGGAATATCCATATGCCGTATATGAACAGGTAGTTGAGCAGGATGTTTATGATGTTTCCGGTCATTATCACCCACATGGCAATTTTTGTGGCTGCCACCGTATCGGTAAATTGTTTGAAGGTGTTGAATATTGTTGTCAGCGGCAGAGTAAGTAGCAGTATAAAGAAGTATGGGCGCATGAGGGGTAGCAGTTCCTCCGGCTGTCCCATGTTGTGAAGGTTGAGTAAGAGCAGAGTGTATATTGCAAATACGATTGCTCCGGCAATTGTATTTGCGAAGATGCTGTCCTTGAACGATGCACCGACATTCTCATTGTCCTTTCGTCCGAAGTGTGCTCCTATCACCGGAGTTGCTCCGTAGCTGAAGCCGAGCAGTGCTATTATTCCGAGGTTGAAGATGTTATTCACGAATCCTGATGCTGATAGGGCTTCGGCGCTGTAGTGGCCTACCATTATGGTGTCGATGAATCCGAGTATTATGTTTCCCAACTGTCCTATTACTATGGGGGTACCCAGGCGGATTATCTTTTTGTAGTTTGTTATGTATTTTTCGTTTATGGTGTGCATGTCTGCTCTTCTTTGCGAGGTTTTGCGGTGTAAAATACAAGAGTGCGCCAAAAACGCATTTGGCGCACTCTTTATTGTCTGTCTATTGTAATACTTTACTTGACAGGGATGGATTCGATTCTTCTGATGTGTCTTCCGCCTTCGAATTCGGTGTCGAGGAAGGTTGTTACACACTCTTTTGCTGTTGCCTCTTCGATGAAGCGTCCGGGCATCACAAGTACATTGGCATCGTTGTGCTGTCTTGCGAGAGATGCAATCTCGGGCTGCCAGCAGAGGGCGCTTCGTATACCTGCATGGTGGTTGAGTGTCATGTTTATTCCGTTACCGGTGCCGCAGATTGCGATTCCTTTCTCCATTTCTCCCTGTTCGATTGCTGTTGCAAGTGCATGGGCGAATGTGGGGTAGTCGCAACTCTCTGTGCTGTAGGTTCCAAAGTCCTTATAGTCGTAGCCTTTTGCTGCGAGCCACTCCTTTACCTGTTCCTTAAGGGGGAAGCCTGCGTGGTCGCTTGCAAGTCCTATTATCGTCTTCTCCATTATAACATCTCTTTTACCTGTTTGTAAACGTTCTGTGCTGTGAAGCCGAGTTTTTCGTCAAGCACTTTGTAGGGAGCAGAGAATCCGAATGATTCGAGTCCGTATACTTTGCCGTTGTAGCCTACGAGACCTTCGAGATTTACGGGCAGACCTGCTGTGAGACCGAATATCTTAGCGCCGCAGGGGAGTATGCTCTGCTGGTACTCTTTGGGCTGTGAGCGGAAGAGTCCCTCTGAGGGAACTGATACGATACGTGTCTTTATGCCGTCCTCTTTGAGGAGTTTCGCTCCTTCGACAAGTGTCGATACCTCTGAACCTGATGCAAGAAGAATTACATCGTACTCTTCGTCTGAACCTGCTACAATGTATGCTCCCTTTTCAGCCTGCTTGTAGTCGTTGCCTGCGGGGAGGTTGTTTACATTCTGGCGAGAGAGGATGAGAGCTGTGGGGCTGTCGGTGTTCTCCATTGCCAACTTCCATGCCTGTGTTGTCTCGTTTACATCGGCGGGACGCATCACGAGCATCGAGTTCTTGCCGCTGTGGTTCTTAAGTTTCTCCATCAGGCGAATCTGTGCCTCCTGCTCAACGGGTTCGTGTGTGGGGCCGTCCTCACCTACGCGGAATGCATCGTGTGACCAAATGAATTTTACGGGAAGCTCCATGAGGGCTGCCATACGTATTGCGGGCTTCATGTAGTCGCTGAACACGAAGAATGTGCCGCAAGCTGCGAGTACACCGCCGTGGAGTGTCATACCTATGCAGAGACAAGCCATTGTAAGCTCTGATACACCAGCGTGGAGGAATGCTCCGCTGAAGTCGCCGGGTACTATTGCATGAGTCTTCTTGAGGAAACCGTCGGTCTTGTCGCTGTTGCAGAGGTCGGCCGATGAGCATATCATGTTCTCGTATTTCTCAGCGAGGATTGTGAGGATTGCAGCAGATGCGTTACGTGTGGGGGCATCGGCTTTCTGTTCTATTGAATCCCAATCGATAACGGGTTTCTTGCCGCCGAACCACTCAGCCTCTTTTATTGCAAGGTCGGGGTTCTGTGCTGCCCACATAGCCTTCTTCTGCTTGCGCTCGGCTACGATTGATTTTAACTCTTCGAGGCGTGCATCATACATTGCCTTTACTTCGGGGAAGTACTGGAAGGGGTTCTCTACATCGCCGCCGAGGTTTTTGATGGTGTTGATGTAGGCATCGCCACCGAGAGGTGCACCGTGTGTGGCGCAGTCGAATTCGTAGCTGCTGCCATCGGCACGGCGTGCTCCCTTACCCATTACAGTGTTACCGATGATGAGGGTGGGGCGCTTGCTCTCTGCCTTTGCTTCTGTGAGGGCTGCGCGTATTGCGTCGCTGTCGTTGCCGTCGATTGTAATTACTTTCCAGCCCCATGCCTCATACTTCATAGCTGTGTTTTCAGCCATTACCATGTCGCAGGGTGTTGAAAGCTGTATCTTGTTTGCGTCGTAGAACATGATGAGGTTGTCGAGACCGAGGAAACCTGCCATGCGGCCTGCACCCTGTGAAATCTCCTCCTCTACACCTCCGTCCGAGATGAATGCGTAGATTGTCTGGTTCATTGTCTCTTCGCCCAAGCGTGCTTTGAGGAATTTAGCCGCGATGGCTGCACCTACTGCATATACATGGCCCTGTCCGAGAGGTCCTGAGGTATTCTCAATTCCGTGCTTGAGGTCTACTTCGGGGTGACCGGGTGTGCAACTTCCCCACTGGCGGAACTGTTTGAGTTCGTCAAGAGTGTATTTGTCGCAGAGTGAAAGTACCGAGTAGAGCATGGGCGACATGTGACCGGGATCGAGGAAGAAGCGGTCTCTCTCTTCCCATGTGGGGTTCTCGGGGTCGAATACCATAAACTCGGAATATAGTACGTTGATGAAGTCTGCACCTCCCATAGCGCCGCCGGGGTGGCCTGATTTTGCTTTTTCTACCATGGCTGCCGTCAGTATTCTAATGTTGTCGGCTGCTTTGTTCATCAGTTCTTTGCTGTTCATGTCTTTACAATTATATATTATAATGTGTATTATCTCTCTGTTTTAATAACAACGGTTGTGTTGTCGTATTGTTTTTCAGTATTTATTATTTTTCTACACCGAACTTGAAGATACAGTGGCTTGTGTATTTCTCACCGGGTTTCAGGATTGCTGAGGGCCATTCGGGTTTGTTGGGTGTGTCGGGGTATTTCTGTGTCTCAAGACAGATTGCCGAACGCTGGGGATAAGCAATGCCTTTCTTTCCCTTTACTTTGCCGTCGAGGAAGTTGCCGGTGTATATCTGCACGCCGGGTTCGTCGGTGTAAACTTCGAGGGTGATGCCTGTTTCGGGGCAAACAACCTTTGCTGCTACCTTAGTGATGTCGCCTGCTGTGTTGAGTACCCAGTTGTGGTCGTATCCGTTACCGTTCTTCAACTGTACAAAATCGTAGTTGTTGATCTCCTTGCCTATTTCTTTTGCTGTGCGGAAGTCCATGGGGGTGTTCTCTACGGGGAGAATCTCGCCTGTTGTCATGAATGTGCTGTCAACGGGTGTGTAGTTGTCTGCGTTGATTGTGAGCAGGCAGTCTGTGATGGGTTTTGAAGCGTCACCGGTGAGGTTGAAGTATGAGTGGTTGGTCATATTGATGATTGTAGTCTTGTCTGTTGTAGCCTCGTATGCGATGTCGATTGCATTTTCATCGGTAAGGGTGTAGGTTACCTTGGCTACAACGTTGCCGGGGAAGTTTGCATCGCCGTCGGGTGAGTTGAGTACGAGTGTGAGCTTGTTGCCTGTTACCTGCTCAACATCAAATATTTTGTACTGCCAACCCTCGAGGAAACCTCCGTGCAGACAGTGACCATAGTTGTTCTGGGGAAGCTGATATTCTACACCTTCGACTGTTATCTTGCCTTGGTTGATGCGGTTGGCATAACGGCCGATGCATGCTCCGAAGTCTGATGATATGTTCTTGTAGTCATCTACATTGTCAAAGCCTAATACAACATCTCTTTTCACTCCGTCCTTGCCGGGTACCATTATTGATGCGATGCGGCCGCCGAGGTTGGTGATGCAGACTTCCACACCATTCTTGTTGGTGAGGGTGTAGAGTGCTGTCTTTTTGCCGTCGAACTCCTTAACGAATTTTTCGGGGTTGAGACCTGATTCTGTCAATGTGCAATTCTGCTGTTTTTCGCCACCGCATGAACAGAGTGCCAATGCGATAAGTGCAATGCCAAAAAGGCCTTTTGTAAACTTTTTCATTATGTGATGAGTTTGGTTTATAATTCTGTTTTTGTAATTTTTTGTAAAATTACTACAATTTGTCCGATTAAAGGGTATTTTTCTCCAAAAACATTCTCTTTTTTTTAAAATTCTTGTCTTGCGGCCTCTTTTTATAGGTTTTTTTACCGGATACCTTATAATACAATAAGGCTGCATTGCAGCCTTATTGTAGATATATGTTACTCATTTTTTCAGTTTCAATAGTGGTGGCAGGGCCGTGTCCGGGGTAGACTATGGTGTCGCCGGGCAGGGTGAGCATCTTCTCTTTTATATTCTTTATGAGTGTAGAGTGGTCGCTGTCTGCAAAGTCGGTGCGGCCGATGCTGCATTGGAACAGTACGTCGCCCGAAAAGATTGCCTTTTCTTCGGGAATGTAGTATCCGAGACTGCCGGGTGAGTGCCCGGGCAGATGGAGCACATTGATGGTGTATTTGCCGAAGGTGATTGTGTCGCCCTCGTTGAGTATATGTCCCAATGCGGGGACTTTACCTGTGTAGCGTATGCCGAAGCGGGCAAGACGCTCGCCGATTGTTTCTGCCCAGGGCCAATCTGCATCATTTGCTTCGCTCTTGAGCCCGAACTCTTTCTCTATGAATGCATTGCCGAATACGTGGTCGAAGTGCAGATGGGTATTGAGGCTGTGTGTCAGTCTAAGCCCGTTCTGCTTCACGAATTCCTTCAGTTCCTCCTCTTCGTCGGAATAAAAGGTGGCAGGGTCTATGATGATTGCTTCAAGGCTATCTTTGTCCCACAAAAGGTATGTGTTGACGGCTATGTCGTTGAATACAAATGTCTTTATTTTCACGGCTTCTTAGTTTATAGGTACATATACCACTTTTTTCTTTTTAAAGAATTCATCCTCGAAGTAGTTGTGCAGGTCTATCATATCCACGCAGTTCTTAAATGGGCGTATCTCCTCTTGCAATTCACCTCCTTTAAGGCATATTATGCCGTTGGGGAGTGCATTCTTCTGATCTTTGTCAATGTTTTTGCGACAGATTTTCACTACATCGGGCAGGGGCATCACTGCGCGGCTTACCACGAAGTTGAACTTCTCCTTTATCTCTTCGCCGCGGCTGTGGGCGAAGGTGATATTCTTTAGTCCTATGGCTTCGGATATTTCGCGGGCTACCCTTACTTTCTTGCCTATGCTGTCCACGAGATGAATTTCACTTCGGGGAAGAGAATTGCGAGGGGTACACCGGGGAAGCCTCCGCCGCAGCCGAAGTCCATAACGGTTGTGCCGTCGCGGAAGTTTATCATCTTGGCGATGCCCAATGAGTGGAGCACATGGTGGAGATAGAGATTCTCAATATCCTTGCGCGAGATTACGTTTATCTTGCTGTTCCAGTCGAGGTACAGGTCGTACAGTGCTGAAAACTGTTCTTTTTGCTTGTCGCTAAGGTTGGGGAAGTATTTAAGTATATGTTCCATGATTATTTCATTATTTCTGATAGTTCGTCGTATGTGAATCCAAGTGTTGTTGTACCCATGCAGTAGGGTGCTATGTCGTATGCGTTGTAGAAGAAGAGTATGCTGTCCTTCTTCATCATGAAGTTTTCGGTTGGATAGATGTCGTTGAATGTCAGATACCCTTTCTCCTTTATATCTTTGCGGCTGGTGGCACCAATCTTATCTGCGAGTGCATCGGTAAGGCGGTTGCAAAGATACTCTTCATATCCCTCTTTGAAGATGTCTGTAAGGTATATTTCGTTGCCGCTCTCCGGGTTGAAGTTTATGTAGGTGTACATGGTGTGTGGGTGTGCACCTCCGTTGTAGGTGTAGTTGTATATTTCATATATGATTGTTCCGTTGCGACCGTATTCTACGTTTGTCTTGAGGTCGTAGCTGAAGTTGAACCACGGGGCGTTTTCGTTTATGTGTTTCTCGTTGAGATATTCGGGGAGCAGGTCGTAGTAGTCGCTGCGGATGTTTGCCATGAAGGTGTCGACGGTGGCTGCGAGGTCGCCATTTTCACTGCCGAAGATGGTGGCGATAATCGAGTTGTTTATCTTGTCCATGCGTTCCTTGTTATCGGACTCTATGGCCTTTATCGAGATGTTACATTCGTATTTGGGCGAATTGTTGCTTGCAGTGTCAAGCTGGAGAGTGCAGCTTCTGTTGTTTTCAATGAATTTGTCATTGTTTCTGTTGCCGCTTCCCGGGGTGGTGTTGCAGGCTGTAAGTATGCTTGCAATTATTATTGTCAGTAGTGCGCACTTTTTCATGGTTAGTTTGTTATATTGTTACCTTC
>JAFYLO010000213.1 GCA_017557045.1 Bacteroidaceae bacterium
AAAACTATCGTTTTTGAATCCACCTCCCCTTTAAGGGCAGGAGCTTTATTCAATAAGCTATTTTGCTGATATTTAAAAACATAGCAAGTGCCGATTTAAAATTAATGTGTACAAAGATTAGCCCCTTTAAGGGCAGGAACTCTATTTTAGATCTCGCATTAGAAATATATCCTCAATCACAATCATAAAAACACCGAACCTATGATAAGACAACACCTACGCCAAGCATGGACAATGATGAAACAACACCGGCTGTTCACCGGAATCTACATCGCCGGAACGACACTATCGGTAACAATGATAATGATTACCTTCGGTGTGCTATACATAAAATTCGGGCCAATATACCCCGAAGGAAACCGCGACAGGATGCTTAGTATAAAAAAAATTTCAACAACCCAAAAAGTGCCGGGAGAGATGGATATAAAAAAAGATGCCGGATGTTCGTCGAAATTGGCAGAAATGATAAAGGAGGATAGCAGATACCTTGACCATATTTCCTGCACCGACAGAGGAGACAGAAAGGTTTATCTGTCGGCAACACCGGATAAGAAGTCGAAACGGTTAAAAGAATGGGCAATATATGCCGATGAAGGTTTCTGGAATGTGTATACATACAAATTCATCAATGGACACCCTTTCAATGCCGAGGATGTTAAGACCAACAATCGTGTAGCAGTAATTTCGCAGAACACAGCAATGGAACTGTTTGAAACTACCGAAGTTTCGGGCAGACACATCTACGTCAATGGAGAGGAACTGACAATCGTGGGAGTGGTAAAAGATGCATCACCCATTACCGAGGAAAGTTATTCGGCACTCATCATGCCACTGGGATTGTCTAAGGCCGAGCCGTGGCAGCACAGCAAGGAACTTGATTTAACATGGAGATACTACATACGTGCCACAGCAAAAGATGCCACGCAGAGAGATGAACTTAAGAAAGAGATTGAAGAGAAGCTGGCGCGCTACAATGCAGCCGACACCACACGCATATACAGTCTCGACGAGCGTATCCTCAACCACGTAGAATCACAATTCGACTCCTACGGCAAGGAGGCGTACAAAGATTTTGTGAAAGAGATAGCGCTTATGGTTGCAGCCTTCCTGCTTATACCCGCAATGTGCCTGAGCATAATGATACACTCACGAATGGAGCAGCGCATGGTGGAATTCGGTGTGCGCAAGGCATACGGAGCAACAGGCGGCAGCATAGTATCACAGGTGTTGTGCGAAAATATGCTGCTGACACTCGTCGGCGGATTCATAGGACTTGTAATAAGCATTGCTATACTGTATAATGCCGGCGAGATAGTGCTCTTTATGTACGATTCTAACGAAACACTCTCGGATAAGCTCTACGACATAGAGAACTTCGGTGCACCACAGATAGATTTTTCTATGATATTCAGTCCATCGCTCTTTGCAGCCATACTCATAGTGTGTCTGGCAATTAACGTAACATCGGCACTGCTCCCTGTTCTTATCAAGATGCGACATAGTATAGTATATTCACTTAACAGAAGGAAATAATTTATGGTAAGCAAAATTATACACCAGATATGGAACGAACGTCGACAGAACATTCTGATAATGGCAGTGCTTTTGCTGACAACAATTTTTATATGGATGATAGCCGACCCCATCTATGTGATTATGGCAACAAAGGCTATTCCCAACAACATTGAAAAGAGAGACAGATACTGCATTCAGGTTGATTTTGATTTCCACGAACTGATAAGCGACGAAGACAATGGCAGACTCTACGATGTTGTCAGAAATATATATCATAATGCACTCAACCTGCCCGAAGTAGAGAATTATATAAAAACATCATGGTCAGGAGAGCCTGATGCATCCTCGTTCTGTTACCATGATATATACAGAAGCAGGGAAACAAAGGAACAAAAGACAACGACTATCCAATACAACTATTTCTGGGAGGGAAATAAAGATATGTTCGCAACTTTGGGGCTGAAAGACGCCAACAGTGGCGGCACACTTACTGTACCCGAAAGGATAGATGTAGATAGAGGAATGTTCATTTCGAGGTCGGCAGCAATGTCGCTCTTCGGTTCAATAGATGTCGTCGGCAAAAGGACAAACGATTTTTACGATATTCTCGGTGTGTATGAAGATTTCAACAACAACGAATACATAGAGCCTGTACCCACTTCTATTATACTGTACCTTCCCAATATTTATAATATATCCGTTTCCTATTGTAAATGTATTGTGCAACTTAAAGAGGGAACAGACATCAATATGTTTGCCCGCAAGATAGAGGAGATAAGGGCAAAGACCGACAAGGGGAATGAGACACAGATAAAAGTGCTGACGTATGACGAGTTGCTGAAAGAGAGCCATAACCACAAGCAGGTGGCATTCATAATAAGACAAAAGGTTATTCTCAGCAGTTTTGCGCTCTTCTGCATATTCCTGTGCATGCTCGGCACATTCTGGGTGCGAATGGACAACCGCCGCGGCGACATCGGCATCATGCGCAGTATGGGCGCTTCGCGCAGCCGTGTAGTGCGGCAATATATTACAGAAGCTGTCATTCTGCTTACAGTGGCATTCATTGTAGCCTTGCCCCTGATTCTGCACATTGTCCTCGTCGACGGCTTTGCCGAGCCCGCTGTGTGCACTCTCGACAAAAATGCCTTTCCACCCAACCCCGAATACGGAGTAAATAACACATATATTCATTTTGCATGGGTTACAGCGATAACATTCATTGCCATGCTTGCAATAACAGTGATAGGAACATTTATTCCGGTTTATCGTGCGACACGCATATTGCCGGCCGATGCACTCAGAGACGAATAGAACCTCCCTTTTAGCATATAAAAACGATAGAGATATGATAAGACAACACCTACGCCAATCATGGACAATGATGAAACAGCACCGGCTGTTCACCGGAATTTACATCACAGGAACAGCGGTAAGCATAGCACTCACAATGGTACTGTTCATCGTCTTTTACATAACGCTTGGAAACATATACCCCGAATATAAGCGGGATAGAATGTTAATTATCTCAGAAGAAACCCATCGGAAAGATAACGAGAAATATGGCGACATCGGTCATTTCGACATTGATTTTGTAGAAATGCTCAAGCGCGAGACAAAGCACCTTGAACATATAGCAATCTATGACATATACAAACAGGCCGGCACCGATTACATAACCGTTGATGGCAAAGACATTGAGATTGAGAAAAATGCATCGGCGGTAGATGCCGGCTGGTGGCAACTGTTCGACTACAACTTCATCGACGGACGAGGATTCACCGAAAAGGAGATGCACGAGAATGTGGCGGTGATAAGCGAGACACTTGCCACGCAGTTGTTTGCATCGAGCAAAGTGGCAGGGAAAGAGATTATCATCAACGGCAAACATCATCGCATTGCAGGTGTGGTGGAGAGAGTAACAAAATGCACACCCAACACAGATGGCGATATATGGATTACCATCAACAGCCCCTTTGCGAGCAAACATACTTATAGTATACTGAATGGAGAAAAATACTATGCTATTTTTGCTGTTGCAAAAGAGGGCAAGAGAGAGGCTCTGCGCAAAGAGATTGAACAGCTGTTCCAACGCTACTACCAACAGCATGGGGAGAGCAAATACACTTATACTTTGAAGATGAGAGACCATTGGCACCAAGCATTCTATTTGGACCAGGATGAGAGTGTGTGGGACGCTATAAAAATATATTTCTACGTTATTATTGCCATACTCTTTATACCCGCGCTGAACCTCAGCGGAATGATCTCTTCGCGCACAAGCGGTCGTATGGTGGAGGTAGGTGTGCGCCGTGCCTACGGAGCGACGAAGCGACAGATTGTGTCGCAGGTGTTGTTCGAGAATGGTGTACTTACATTGATGGGGGCGGTTGTAGGACTGTTGTTGTCCTATGCAATTGTTTATATATTCAGTTACCATGTAACTACAATCCTCGACAGCTATATTTCTTTTTCGAAAGATTCGGGCAACCAGTTGAGTGTGGAGATGCTGTTCAATACCACAATTTTCCTCTGTACGCTGCTTATAACTGCCCTGTTGAATGTTGCATCGGCTCTTGTACCTACTTTGCTTGCGCTGAGGAAGGATATTGTGCAGTCGCTGTACCAGAAGAGATAATGTAAGAAAAAAAACTACTCTCCCTCTTGGATAAGAGGGAGTACCCGACAGGGGGAGGGAGTTGGAAAAAAAACTCAAGCAAAAACATCAAACTCCTCCGTCTTTAACTCCGTTAAATCCACCTCCTCTTATCCAAGAGGAGGAGTTGAATACGAATACAAAACCAACCCAACCCATGATAAAAAAGATACTACACATCATCTGGAACGAGCGCCACAACAACACATGGTTGGTACTCGAAATAATCGCCGCAAGCATAATGCTGTGGCTCGCCATCGACCCACTCATCACCCTCAAACGCTTGGACAACATCGACGACGGATACGACCTCACCGGCACATACGTCGTAAATATGGAGAAATACAAGCCCTACCACCCCAATTACAATAGGGAAAATGACAACGACAGCCTTACCGCAGAAAGTTTAATGAATCTCTACGACATTGTACGCAGTCTGCCAGAAGTCGAAAGCTACTGCTTTACATCCCGATTCAGCAGATCCCCCGGAGATAATTCAGCAATGATGTATGGCCCCGTTCACAAAGAGATTATAAGCAATGAGGAACTGACGCATGAAAAAGCGAATGACAAAGGCACCTATTTTTCGGCATACTTGTCATTCAACATCGACGGCAGCGACATATTCAAGACATTCGGCATAAAGGACGCACTGACAGGAAAAATCTTTACCCCGCGCAAGGACGACACGGACAAAAACATCTACATTTCGGAGAGTGCCGCCGAAAAATATTTCGGTAGCGCACAAGAAGCTATTGGCAAATATCTCTATTTAAGCAACAGCCGCATGACAATAAGCGGTGTAATCAACAACATTCAGGCAGTGGATTACAAAGAACACGGACTGCATTGTATATTGCCGCAGAATACCCAAATAAGTGATATTGTAAACTTTCGACTTCATATACGCCTGAAGGAAGGAACAGACGCCCACACATTCGAAAAGAAGTTCAGACAAGATATTGCCCCTACACTTACATCAGGGAATGTGCATTTCGAAAGCATCCTCAGCAATAAAGCAATAAGAGATTTACAGAACGAAGCTCGTGGAATATTCATCAAAATCAGGCTCTACACAGCAATGGCACTATTTTCGCTATTCACCGTCTTTTTAGGTACGCTGAGCGCATTTTGGATACGCACCTCGGCACGCAAAGGCGAAATAGGCATCATGCGCAGCATAGGCGCATCGCGTCTGACCATCGTCAAGCAATTTGTAATAGAAACCTCGCTTATAGTGAACATAGGTTTCGTGGCTGCAATGATTTTTGTGCTGCACTATCTGCATATAAACGGCTTTGCCGACCCGATGAAAAACAACCCGCTGGAGGGAATCAAATTGATGCAATTTGCTGTGGTTACAGCAATAAGCTATGCCATAGTGATGACTACTGCCATTTGCAGCGCAGCAATCCCCGTATGGCGCATAACAAAAATTTTACCCGCAGATGCGTTGAGAGAATAAGAAGCTGTTATTGGTATCAGATAAATTTGTTGCCATACGATAGGATTGGAACTCCCTCGCCCTTTGGGCACTCCCTCTTCAAGAACTAATCTTTGGACACATTTATTTTAAATCAATATTTACTAAATTTCTAAATATCAGCAAAATAGCTTACCAAAAAAGTTCCTACCCTTTAAGGGGACATTGCGTAATAAGCAATGTTTGCTTAAGCGAAGCTCGGCTACACTCGGCAGAATATAAACAAGTTTACATTCTGCTCTCGTTTGCACGAGCTTTGCGACGACGGGAACTTTAGTTCCCCGCGCAGTGCCCATAGTGGAGGCAATGGCAGCGATGGTCATCCTCGACCACTATTT
>JAFYLO010000214.1 GCA_017557045.1 Bacteroidaceae bacterium
GACGACGAAAGCTTTAGCTTTCCAAAGTACCGAATTGCCGCGCCTCAAAATGAATATAAAATAACAAAAAAGAACATTGAATATGCTTAACGAAAAACTCTATAGCACAGCGGTTTAGCATTTTGTTATATAGAAGGAGTGCCGAGCTTGCGAGGTCTATTCAGCTTGCTAAGGCCGGAGGAGTTTGAATATTTTGCTTGCATCTTCATTCAAACTCTTCTGTTTATTTGCACTTTTTCAAATATAGTTATTTTTACGATGAGCGAAGCTCCCCCTCATTCTTAACAATCATTAATAATCACTTAGTGTCTGTCCTCGGGCTTCAAAGGGTCATTGATAATGTTCAGAGGGACAAACTCTAAATAATCAAAACTCATACTAAAAAGCGCACGCTCTCCTACATATCTGAACCTTATCGTGTGTCTGCCGGGAGCAAAAAATTTTCTTGTAATTATTTTCCTCATACAACCCCTGTAGTCTCTTGCTGTATGTCCATCCCTATCGACAAACGAAACAGGCGCCTTCATCCAGCCAATATTACGCATCTGTTTATCATTCTCAAATCCGTTATCAAGAGTATATTGGTCAGCCACATAACCGGTCTGCTCTACATTCAGACTCTCATGATCCTTATAATCAGTATAATTGTTTGGAAAAGGAAGACCTTCGACCTTGCCATCTATATACACTTGAACAGGATCCGGACGAATATTCCCATTCCAAATTGCATAACCAGTTTTAATTAAGCCGACTCTCACTTCGTAAACACGAGAGGGAAGAGGAGGAAGAGTCAATTCAAAATCAAACAACCCGTAGCACCACAAGTAGTCGCCGAACAGTGTAAGCATACGATAAATGTTCGGTACAACCACCATACCCGATTTTATAGATAGCTTTTCGCTGTATTCATCAGGTATCATACACTCACTAGTGACTGGCCTTTCCTCCGGGCGGTATCTGACACCGTTGCACTGCAGTTCGGGCATAAGATTGAGAACATCTATCCTTATACGTTCGTTCAGTATGTTGCCATGCATCTCATCCTCATTGTATATCAGTATCTTGTCTATCGGGTGCACTATACCGTTAGAGGCCATTTGGTCGAAGTGGGCATATTCTTTCTTCAATTTTATAAATTCGGTCAACGGGATTACGCGCACATTCAAGTGACGGTGAAGGTCGGTGTTGAAAGGTACTTCGCGCTTGTTGAAGTTTATATATGTGTCGCGTCCTTCGGGACGACTCAATGGCTTCATTGCCTTCATCATCGTGCCCTGCATAGTTTCGAAATAGTCGTAACGGTCGTAAATTGCAGGCATTATTTGGTCAAGATAGTCTTTGCCTTCATGATAGTATATGCCATACGGCACTATGCTGTTGTGGGGCATTTCGCGAGGAACAAAGTGATAGGCTACGAATTTATAAAGGGCGTTGTGCGGACTGCGTGGGTTGTCCCTTTCTTCGGTTCCGTACCACTTTTCGGCAAAGGCGCGAAGGTCGTCGAGAGTATGAATACCGTAGCTGTGGAACACCTCGTCTGTCTCAACAAAGCCTGTGTATTTGTAATATTTTGTCTCTGGCGCACGAAATGTGGCGTATCCGTAATTTTCGAGGTTTAGGGTATACTTGTCGCTCATATAGTTCTTGTCGTATTCCCTTGTCAACGAATCGCAGAAGCCGGTTGCATAGAGTGCTTCGCTGAATATACCGAAGAAGTTGTACGAGCCTATAAGTTCAGGGACATTCTTCTGCGAGGGACTTACAACTTTATCGACAAGATGTACTACTCCATTCTCCACCTTATGGTCGCCACCGATGATGGCTGTGCTGTTATTGAGTTTTATGTAGTATTGCTCGCCCTCTACCGCATAATTCACCCCCAAGAAACGATAAAGAAAATTACGCGATGGGAGCGCACCCTCGCCCATCTCTGCCATCATGTGCATAGTCTCTATAACATGGTTGCGGGCAATGACGTTTGCCATCGAGTCGCTCAGTTCCTCTACAAGCGGCGAGGTTATTCCGGTCCACACAGGGATATCAGTATCTTTTGTCGCCCAATAGATGCTGTCTTGCTCGAAAACGAATTGTTCAACAGCCTCGTTGTCGGGCAGGAAGAGGGTGTATTGCCCATATGTCTGTAACAGCGAGAATAGTTCGGCCCTCTTCAGCAGTTTGATAAAATGCGAGTACTTTTCGCTGCGGTTGAGCAAAAAGTCCGCCATCGTCTCACCGGTGAAGGTGAAACGGTTGCTCTTGTCTATCTCGTCGGTGCAGGCGAGGATTGACAGGACCAATGCGAGTATGTAGAGTATTCGTTTCATCATTTGTGAGATATGAAGTTCACTTCAATATCTTGCAACGAGTGCAGCTTATATTCGTAATATTCATCTGACAAATTTAGCATTTTTTTCGAATACTTCAAGGTTAGGATAATCAAAATCAACTTTTGCAGCAAATATTACACAATTTATTATAGGGAGGACCTCCCTATAGCTATTGGCAGTCATATCTGAGTAAAGAACAGCATCAAGAATACAAAACAAAACTCACAGCGACACTATTTAACCATAATAAAAGGACAGAATAATATAACAAATTGCACACAATACCAAAGATTGTGCATATAGAATATTTCAAATTTTGTATATTCTTAAAAAATAAGTACCTTTGCATCAAACTTCTAATACTAAATTATGAAAAAGACATTAGTAGACCTATTCGAAAATTCAGTAAAAATGTATCCCAACAATACATTCTTGCTGGAAAAGACCGGAAAAAAGTTTGAGCCCACCACCTATAAACAGATGCAGGGCATCGTTTACCGTCTCGGCGCCGGCCTTCAGGCACTCGGCGTAAAGAAAGGCGACACAATGGCTCTTCTCTCCGAAGGAAGAAATATGTGGATTATCGGCGAACTTGCAATGTTCTATGCAGGAGCAATAAATGTTCCCCTCTCTATAAAGCTCGAAGAGAGCAACGACCTTCTCTTCCGTCTCATACACGGCGATGTTCAATACATAATGGTGTCGGGCCAGCAGTTGAAGAAAATCCGTCTTATTAAAGACAAACTCCCTCTTCTGAAACACATCATCGTATTCGACGAAGCCATTGACAACCTCAAAGGCACAGAGGATAAAGAGATTGCCATTAGCGACGTCTTTGCAATGGGCGACAAATTCCTTGCTGAGCACACAATGGAGGAATTCCTTTCCGTTGCAAACTCATTGCAGAACGACGACTACGCAACTATCACCTACACATCGGGTACCACAGCCGATCCCAAAGGTGTAGTCCTCACCCACCGCAACTACACAGCAAACGTGGAGCAGGCGTGCACACTCGTCAACATCGACGAGACATGGCGCACACTCATCATCCTGCCCCTCGACCACTGCTTTGCCCATGTAGTAGGTTTCTACATCATGCTCTCTAAGGGCGCAACAGCAGCTACAGTACAGGTGGGACGCACTCCCATGGAGACACTCAAGAACATTCCCTTGAACATTAAAGAGGTTAAGCCCAACTTCATCCTCAGCGTACCCGCCCTTGCAAAGACATTCAAGAAAAACATTGAGAAAGGCATAGCAGCCAAAGGCGAGAAAGTTGTAAAGATGTTCGAATTTGCACTTAAAGTATCACAGGCATACAACGGCGAAAGCAGCATGGAATCAAAAGGAATGCGCATATTCCTCAAGCCCCTCGTTGCACTCTTCGACAAGATATTCTTCTCTAAGATTCGCGAGAACTTCGGTGGCAATCTGCGCTTCTTCATCGGTGGCGGTGCACTGCTCGACAAAGACTTGCAGAAATTCTACATGGCTATCGGCATGCCTATGTTCCAGGGATACGGACTCAGCGAGGCAACACCCGTAATCTCTTCTAACGGCCCCGAACTTTTCCGTTTGGGTTCAAGCGGTAAGCTTGTAAAACCCATCGAGCTTAAAATCTGCGACAGCGACGGCAAGGAACTCCCCGTAGGCGAGAAGGGCGAAATTGTAGTAAAAGGCGAGAATGTGATGGCAGGATACTGGAAAAACCCCGACTCGACAGCCGACACCGTACGCAACGGATACCTCTACACAGGCGACCTCGGCTACATGGGCAAGGATGGTCTTCTCTATGTACTCGGCCGCTTCAAGAGCCTGCTCATCGGTAGCGACGGCGAAAAGTACAGCCCCGAAGGTATCGAGGAGGCAATGGTACAGCTCTCACCCTGCATCGACCAGATAATGCTCTACAACAACCAGTCGGCATACACAACAGCTCTCATCGTTCCCAATAAGGAGAAACTGAAAGCAATTGTATCGGCACAAGGTCTCACATTCGACAGCGAAGAGGGCAAGAAGGCTGCTATCGCAGAGATTGAGAAAGAGGTCAACGCCTTCAAGAAGGGCGGCGAGCACGCTGCACTCTTCCCCGACCGTTGGTTGCCCAGCACATTTGCCATTCTGCCCGAACCCTTCACAGAGCAGAACCAGATGATAAACAGCACCATGAAGATGGTACGCGGCAAGATAGAGAAGGCTTACGCATCGCGCATCGACCACCTCTACACAGCAGAAGGTAAACAGATAATGAACGCCGAAAATATAAAATCGCTCTAATTATCTTTACAGCAATAACTACGGGCTGTGATTGCTATTGATGCAATCACAGCCCGTAGTTTATATGCGCCCGAACTCTTTGGCTCCAAATATGTTTTATAGCAAAGAGCCCAAACGGTTCGGAATATGAACAATGGAGATAACCAAACAAGAGATAATAGAAATTGCAAACTCGGCATACGAATATTGCAGAAAAATCAAGGACGGCAGCAACGCTGCCCACATCCCATATTACGCAAAGGAGTGCAGCGAACTATTCGGTCTTTCAATATGCTTCGCCGATGGAGAGAGTATAAACATAGGCGACAGCAAATACATCTTCGCACTCGATTCAATCTCCACTATAGCCACTGCACTGCTCATACTCAAGCAATACGGCAGTGAGACAATGCACAAAATGATAGGTTGCAGCGGATACACACTGCCATCGGACATTGCAACACCAATGCTGCTCGAAAAAGATTATCCCTTCACTCCACTGATGCTCCCCGGAGCATTGGCTGCTGTGAGTATGGTAAACACTGTAGGGAACATAGGACAAAAATGGAAAGCCATCTGCGACAACATAAACACGCTGTGCGGCAGTCGGACAAAATTCATCGAAGAACTCTACAAGGCACAATCTTCGCAAAATGCCGAAATAAAAGCCACCGCATGGCTGCTGAAAAGATACAACCGCATATATGACAATCCGGAACTCGCTATAGAACTCTACAGCAAGCAATGCTCGATAGGGGTAACTACAGAACAGTTGGCCACATTCGCAGCAACAATTGCCAACAATGGCATCAATCCTATAAATGGAGAGAGAATATTCGAAAGACGCCATGCACCTAAAATAGTGTCGCTAATGGCTACCGGAGGTCTGTCAGATTATAATGATGAATGGCTTTTTGCGTCTGGTATTCCTGCAAAGACAGGCGTCAGCGGCGGTATTATGGGTGTTCTTCCGGGAATGCTTGGTATCGCCGCCTTTGCGCCGCCATTGGACAGCAACAGATGTTCGGTGAGAGCACAAGCAGCCATAAAGTTCATTATGGAAAAGAGCGGACTCAATGTATTCTGCGATACAGGAATAGCTCTCGAAAAATCCGAATTTTCAGAACTACTTGTTGCAAAAGAGACGGTGTAAGGGACTTACTCCTCGTTGTCGACTATTATAAGGTCGCCACGGCTGTCAATGACAAGTTTTTCATAGCGCTCACGCAGACGAGGCATACGCGACAGGCGAATGGACAATCTTACGACACATTCGTTGTCGAATACCTGCTCCACAATGCGCGGATTCTCCTCCTTGACAATGCGCAACACATCATTCAGCAGAGGATAGGAAAACTTCAGAGTGATTTCCTCGTTTATAGTCTTTTCCACATGCTCGGTGGCATCGAGTGCTTCGGCGGCAGCAGCCTTGTAAGCCACGATAAGACCGCTTGTACCCAGTTTTATTCCTCCGAAATAACGCACCACAATCACAAGCACATTGGTAAGTTCGCGACTGTCAATCTGCCCGAGAATAGGCTTTCCGGCAGTACCCGAAGGCTCGCCGTTGTCGTTGGCGCGGAAAAGTTCGCGCCGCTCACCCAAACGGTAGGCATAGCATACATGACGCGCATCGTAATATTTCTTCTGATACGCCTCAACCTCGCGCTTTACATCTTCAACGGTGAGAACAGGAATGGCAAAGGCAAGGAATTTACTCCTTTTTTCGGAGTAAATTCCCTCGCCCTGCACATCTATAGTCCTATAAATATCGTTCTCCAAATTATCTGAAATTATGTTTGAAGATACCTTATGACAATTCGTGGATAATGAGTCCCGAACGCAATTTAGGTTCGAACCATGTGGTCTTGGGAGGCATGATGTTGCCCGAATCGGCAATATCCATAAGTTGCTTCATCGACACGGGATAGAGAGCAAGAGCCATCTTCATCTCACCGCTGTCTACGCGACGCTTTAGCTCGCCGAGACCGCGGATGCCGCCTACAAAATCCACGCGCTTGTCGCTGCGCAAATCCTTTATACCCAATATTTCGTCGAGTATGAGGTTTGACGAGATTGTAACATCGAGTACACCGATGGGGTCTCCATCGTCGTATGTACCCTCTTTGGCGGTAAGTGCATACCAGTTGCCATCGAGGTACATTGAAAATTCGTGCAACTGCGCAGGCTTGTAGATTTCGGCACCTTTGGGTGTTACAACAAAATTCTTTGCCACAGCCGCAAGAAATTCCTCGGACGAAAGTCCGTTAAGATCCTTGACCACGCGGTTGTAGTCGATGATTGTCAACTGCGATTCGGGGAAGCAGACTGCCATAAAGTAGTTATACTCCTCGTCGCCACGATGATTGGGGTTATTATCGGCCTTCTCCTTGCCCACGAGAGCCGCAGCCGCTGAACGGTGATGTCCGTCTGCAATATAAAGAGCGGGCATCTTTGCAAATTCGGCGGTTATTGTAGCAATATCCTCGTCCTTGTCAACAATCCAGAACTGATGACCGAAGCCGTCGAGCGCTGCCACAAACGAGTAGACAGGCTCCGCTGTGATGTACGATGCGATGATAGCATTGAGGGCCTCACTGTCGGGATAGGCAAGGAATACAGGTTCGATGTTCGCATTGTTCACGCGAACATGTTTCATGCGGTCTTCCTCCTTGTCGCGGCGTGTAAGTTCGTGCTTTTTGATTGTGCCGTCAAGATAATCATTGACATACGTGCAGACTACAATACCATACTGTGTCTTTCCGTTCATTGTCTGAGCATATATATAATACTGCTCCTTCTCGTCCTGAACGAGCCATCCGTTATTCTTGAACTTAGCGAAATTCTCCGCAGCCTTCGCGTAAACTTCGGGCGAATGTTCGTCCGTGCCTACGGGAAAGTCAATTTCGGGGCGGATAATATGGTACAACGACTTTTCGTTGTCTCCTGCCTCGGCACGTGCCTCCTCCGAATTAAGAACATCGTAAGGGCGGCTCTGCACCTCCTCTACAATTGACTGGGGAGGTCTGTATCCTTTGAAAGGTTTAACTACTGCCATGATTTTTATTATTTATTCAGACGGAATCTTTCGCAACCCTCCTCGAAGAATGCAACAATCTGCTTGGCAGCCGCAATGCCGGCATTGATATTTGCCTCGGCAGTCTGCGCACCCATCTTCTTGGGTGTAGCGAAGTAACGGCCCTCGAATTTTGCGAACTCCTCAGCAGCAACAGGTGCTATATCTGTAGCATACTTGAAGTCGGGACGCTCGTTCATTACTTCGAGAATCTCAGCCTCGTTGATAACCTCCTTGCGGGCAGTATTTATAAGGAATGCGGGCTTGGGCATATTAGACACAAGCGCCTTGTTGATAGACTGTTTGGTCTCTGCTGTTGCAGGAAGATGC
>JAFYLO010000215.1 GCA_017557045.1 Bacteroidaceae bacterium
GCTTGCTTGATATGGCTGAGGTGCGAAGGAGATAAACTCTGTTAAATAAGCCGAAATAACATCGCAAATTTAGAAATATTTTCCAATAAAATTCAAGCAGCTTCTCTATATAATACATCTGTTTTTCAAAAAAAACAGAACCGCTTCCGAAAATTTAGCACAAATATTATACATACATAATAAAAAAGAATTAACTTTGTAAAGAAATAGTAAGAATATGGAAAAGAACCCCGTCGACTCATCAGTATCGCAACTGCTCGCGGAATATCTGAAAGAGAACAAGCTGCGCTGTACGGCCGAGAGGTTCAATATCCTGAACACTATCTATTCAATCGAAGGCAACTTCGATATAGAAACACTTCTCAAGCACATGGAGGAGAAGAAGTTTCGTGTGAGCCGCGCAACAGTGTACAATACAATATCGTTGCTGATAAATGCAAATCTGGTGATACACCATCAGTTTGGAAACAGATCGAGATACGAGAAATGTTTCAATAACGAAAAGTGCCACCTCATTTGCACCAAATGCGCGAAGATAACCGAAACGCACATACAGAACTTAAAAGAAGTATTAACCGAGGATATAAAAAAATTTCATTTAACACACTACTCGCTCTATGTCTACGGCGTGTGCAGCAAATGCCATCAGGCAACCCGCCGTAAACAGAGAAAGACAAGTAGAAAAAAATAAGAATCATGAAAAAAAACATAGATGTACTTTTAGGTCTTCAGTGGGGAGATGAGGGTAAAGGAAAAATCGTAGACGTGCTCACACCCCAATACGATGTTGTCGCACGCTTTCAGGGTGGTCCCAATGCCGGACATACTTTGGAATTCGGAGGCAAGAAATTTGTGCTTCGCTCCATCCCCTCAGGTATTTTCCAGGGCGGTCAGCTGAACATCATCGGTAACGGCGTAGTGCTCGACCCCTCGCTCTTCAAGGCAGAGGCAGTAGACCTCGAAAAGGCCGGATACGACCTTAAAAAGAACCTCTTCATCTCTAAAAAGGCACACCTTATCCTGCCCACCTGCCGAGTACTCGACGCAGCCTACGAGGCAGCAAAGGGCGATGCAAAGGTAGGTACAACCGGTAAAGGCATCGGTCCCACATATACCGACAAGGTAAGTCGCAACGGATTGCGCGTAGGCGACATAATCGACGATTTTGAAAACAAGTATGCTAAGGCAAAGGCACGCCACGAGCAGATACTCGCAAGCATGAACTACAGCTACGACATCACTGAAATGGAGCAGGAGTGGCTCTCGGCAATCGAGTATCTCAAGGAGTTCCGTCTCATCGACAGCGAGCAGATGATAAACGACCTTATAGCAGAGGGCAAGAGTATCCTCTGCGAAGGTGCACAGGGCAGTATGCTCGACATCGACTTCGGAAGCTATCCCTTCGTGACATCATCAAATACAGTATGTGCAGGTGCCTGCACAGGTCTTGGAGTTGCTCCCAACAAAATTGGCAACGTATACGGTATTACCAAAGCATACTGTACCCGTGTAGGCGCAGGCCCCTTCCCCACAGAACTCTTCGACGAAACAGGAAGCGAAATGCGCGACAGAGGACATGAGTATGGCGCAGTAACAGGCCGCGAGCGTCGTTGCGGATGGATAGACCTTGTAGCTCTCAAATATACCATCATGATAAACGGTGTAACACATCTCATTCTCATGAAGAGCGACGTGCTCGACACATTCCCCACAATCAAGGCATGTGTGGCATACAAGCAGAACGGTGAGACAATAACACACTTCCCCTATAGCATAGATAATGTAGAGCCTGTATATACCGAGATTCCCGGATGGCAGTGCGACCTTACAAAAATCACTAAAGAGGAAGACCTCCCCGAAGCGTTCGTGAACTACATTAAGTTCCTCGAAAAAGAGCTTGGAGTACCTGTGAAATATGTCTCAATAGGTCCCGACAGAGAGCAGACAATCACACGCAATATCTAATCTTTAGTATTGTAAACTTCTAATAGTCCCGAATTGTCAAAGAAACCTTTGAGAATACGGGGCTGTTATTACATAAATATAAACGAAATATAAACCAACAATCATGAACAGCTATTTCATACTATTCATAGGCATTGCAATAGTAAGTTACATAGTGCAGGCCAACTTGCAGAGCAAGTTCAAGAAGTATTCCAAAATGCCGCTCGACAACGGCATGACAGGTCGTGATGTAGCCATCAAGATGCTCCACGACAATGGTATTTACGATGTAAAGGTAGTGAGCACACCCGGCTCCCTTACCGATCACTTCAACCCCACAAACAAGACTGTGAACCTCAGCGAAGGGGTCTACAATTCGTGCAGTGTGGCAGCAGCAGCCGTTGCAGCACACGAATGTGGACACGCCGTGCAGCATGCAATGGCATACGCTCCGTTGAAGATGCGTTCGGCACTTGTACCTTTTGTCTCCTTTGCATCATCGTGGATGACATGGATACTGCTCATAGGTATCATCACCGTGCAGAGTTTCCCGCAGATACTCTTGGGTGGCATTCTGCTTTTCGCTTCAACAACCTTGTTCAGTTTTGTTACACTGCCTGTGGAAATTGACGCAAGCCGTCGTGCGCTCGCATGGCTCTCGACAGCCGGAATAACCAATGTGCGCAACCACTCCGAGGCAAGCAGCGCACTGCGCTCGGCAGCATACACATATGTTGTGGCGGCACTCTCATCACTCGCAACACTCGTTTACTATATACTAATCTACACAAGAAGCAGAGACTAAACAGATATGGCAACAGCACCATCAAGACCTAAAGGAACACGCGACTTTTCACCCGTTGAAATGTCGAAGAGAAATTATATATTCGATACAATCCGTGCAGCATTCAACCTTTTCGGATTCAAACAGATAGAGACTCCTGCGATGGAGAATCTCTCAACCCTCATGGGTAAATATGGCGAGGAGGGCGATAAGCTGCTCTTCAAAATACAGAACTCCGGCGACTACTTCAACGGAATAACCGACGAGGAACTGTTGAGCCGCAACGCAACGAAACTCGCATCGAAATTCTGCGAGAAAGGTCTGCGCTACGACCTTACAGTGCCCTTTGCCCGTTACGTGGTGATGCACCGCAACGACATTGTGTTCCCCTTCAAGCGCTACCAGATACAGCCTGTGTGGCGTGCCGACCGTCCCCAGAAGGGCCGTTACCGCGAATTTTATCAGTGCGATGCCGATGTTATCGGCAGCAATTCGCTGTTGAATGAGGTTGAACTTGTACAGCTTATCGACCATGTGTTCACACAGTTGAAAATAAGAGTGGCAATCAAGATAAATAACCGCAAGATTCTTGCAGGAATCGCCGAGGTTATCGGAGAACCTGAGAAGATAATCGACATAACCATTGCCATAGACAAACTCGACAAGATAGGGCTCGACGGCGTTGTTGCAGAGCTTAAAGATAAAGGCATTACGGATGAGTCGATAGAGAAACTTCTCCCCATTCTTCAGGCACAAGGCAATAATCAGGAGAAACTTGCCATCATTGCTGAAGTGCTTAAAGGCAATGCCACAGGCGAAAAGGGTGTTGAGGAGGTTAACTTTATTCTCGATACAATATCTTCTCTGTCGATAAACAGCAATGTGGAGCTTGATCTCACACTTGCCCGCGGCCTCAACTACTATACAGGAGCAATCTTCGAAGTGAAGGCGCTCGATGTAGAGATAGGCAGCATCAGTGGCGGTGGCCGCTACGACAACCTTACAGGTGTGTTTGGCGTAGACGGAATGTCGGGTGTAGGAATCTCGTTCGGTGCCGACCGCATTTACGATGTCATGAACCAGTTGAACCTCTATCCCGAGGATTCTATTGTAAATACTCAGGTGCTTTTCGTCAACTTCGGAGCAAAAGAGGCAGCATGCAGTTTGGGCATAATGTCAACACTGCGCAAGAATGGAATTTCGGCCGAGATTTACCCCGAAGCAGGCAAGATGAAGAAGCAGATGGGTTATGCCAACAGCCACAATATTCCCTACGTTGCCATCATCGGTGAATCGGAAATAGAGAACGGAACTATTGCCGTCAAAGATATGAACAGCGGCGAGCAGCGTCAGATGACCGCAGCCGAACTTGTTGAATTATTGAAAAAATAATCCCCCAATATTGCAACCAGCATTCAGCCCGACACTCGCCGGGCTGAATCTTTATTAAACTATAAAAACTGCTTCTAAAATATCCCTAAAATGAAACTTACGTTCAAGGTAAATCTACTTCTGTTATTGCTATTATTGTGTCAATCCATTGTTGCAGGTGATAATCCTAAAAGAGAGTTCCGTGGAGCATGGATACAGGCTGTCAACGGACAGTATCTTGGAATGGATCGCGATGAGACCAAACGCTATCTGACAACAATGCTCGACAATCTTAAACGTGCGAATGTCAATGCCATAATCTTTCAGGTGCGCGTAGAGGGTGACGCACTCTACCGCTCTAATTTGGAGCCGTGGAGCCGTTTCCTTACCGGCACACAAGGTAAGGACCCCGGATGGGATCCCCTCGAATTTATGGTTGCCGAATCACACGCAAGAGGCATGGAACTGCACGCATGGATAAACCCCTACCGTGCAAGGACTAAGGGCACACTCCGTTTGAGCCCCGCACATCAGTTCAGCAAACATCCCGAAAGGTTCATCGGATACGAATCACAGCTCTTCTTCAACCCCTCGTTGCAGGAGAACCGCGATTGGATATGTAAAGTCGTGAAGGATATTGTATCGCGTTACGATGTTGATGCCCTCCACATTGACGACTATTTCTATCCCTATCCCGTGGGTGGCAAGGAGTTCAACGACGAAATGTGGTTCAAAAAGGACAGCAGAGGTATAAAGGACAAGGGCGACTGGCGCCGCGACAATGTCAACCGTCTCATCTATCAGATGCACAAGACCGTGCGCGAGACAAAGCCGTGGGTGAAGTTCGGAGTCTCTCCGTTCGGCATTTACCGCAATATATCAAGTTCACCCACAGGCAGCGACACCAAAGGTCTTGAGAGCTACGATGCACTATATGCCGATGTTCTTCATTGGGTTAACGAGGGTTGGGTTGACTACTGCATCCCCCAGGTATATTGGGAAATTGGCCACACTGCCGCCGACTATGAGACTCTTGTACGCTGGTGGGCTAAATATGCCTCCAACCGTCCCCTCTACATAGGTCAGGATGTAAACCGTACAGTGCGTGCCGCAGACCCAAAGAACAGCCGCAGTCATCAGATGCCCGCAAAGATGGCTCTTCAGCGTTCATTACCCGCAGTTCAGGGTTCATGCCTGTGGGACGCAGCTTCTGCTGCAAAGAATGTAGGCCGCTACCGCGATGTTCTTGAACAGCACTATCACAGTTCGCCCGCATTGATGCCCAAGCATAAGTTCATTGACAGCAAAGCTCCCAAAAAGGTCAAGGGTGTCAAGCGCATAAAGGCCGACGGCAACGATGTGCTTGTGTGGATTACTCCCAATAAAGAGGATACAAAGGAGATGGACAAGGCTGTTAATTATGTAGTCTACCGCTTTGCAAAGGGCGAGAAAGTGAATCTTGAAAAGGCTGCAAACATCGTGGCAATAACTCCCAATACCTATTACAATCTGCCCAAAGGCGACAGTGGCAAATTTACATACGTTGTAACTGCGCTCGACCGTCTGCACAATGAGTCTAAGGGTAAAAAGGTTAAAGTCTCTTTTTAGAACTTTCCTATAGATATCATGGATGAAGTAAGAATCTTTGAAGTTACAGAGGTAAGGAACGAGTATGCCGATGCTGTCGGTAGACTTCTGCCACAGCTCTCCTCTACGCCTCACATATTCACCGTAGAGACTCTGCAAAGGTTGGTCGACTGCGAAACTACGCACCTTTTTCTGCTCGAAGAGAGTGGGGCAGTGCGAGGTATGCTTACACTTTGCGCTGCATATTCGCCTACAGGCTGCAAAATGTGGATAGAGGATGTTGTTGTCGACAGCGATTGTCGCGGACGCTCATTCGGACGCAAACTTGTGGAATACGCAATAGAATATGCCGGTGAGTGTGGCAATGTAACGCTTATGCTCACTTCGCGTCCCTCGCGTGTGGCTGCGAATGCCCTTTACCGCTCTGCCGGATTTTCACAGAAAGAGACCAATGTCTATGCGATGAAAAAATAAAATGATTATCAAATATATTACCTAAAGTGTAATGTTGTTGGAATTAGTAACTTAAAAAGTTGTCCCTCTTTAAGGGGGACGAGAACTTTTTCTAAGGAAAAAGTTCGGAGGGGGTTCTTAACCTATCGTATTGCAATAAA
>JAFYLO010000216.1 GCA_017557045.1 Bacteroidaceae bacterium
AAATAAGAATCACAGCCACCCATATTGGCAAAAAAAATAGTGGATAACGACGTACAAAAGCAATAAAAACGGATGGAGCCACACGAGTGCAACCCCATCCGTAAAAATATTTCTTAAGTTTCTTTGAAGCTGTTTGAATTTTATTTCGGAATTATTTGAGAGGTATTTCGAGTAGATTTTCTTTCGCATTTTGCAGGGAATAGCGGGCTATTTCCAAAAAATAAGAAAGAAAAGATGCCGGAATAGAGTCAAATAAGCCGAAATGAAAGGCGCAAATATAGAATTATTTTTCAAGAAAATTCAAACAGCTTCTTTATCCGCAGTGGAAATATTTGTTCACCAATTTGAGCATCTCCTCCTGATTGCCTTCAATCTCGCTGCGCAAAGTCCTATCGCCATACGAACGCAGGCGCTTGATAATACCGTCGATCATCGCAGGACTGAAGACATTATACTGCTCAAATACAGCACGCTGACGCTCAATGCAATCGGCAGAAGCCTCGCAGCTGTCGGGAAGCTGGGCAAGTGTCTTCAGTTTGTCTTCATTCTCCTTCTTGTGAATATTCACATTTACATAAGTCTTTTCGGCAAGTTCCAGTGCATTCTCAATCTCAAAGCCGTGGCGGCAAGCAACCGCAAGACCGGCTATCAACTGATAAACATCGGCCGAGCCATCGGGAGAACGCATCTCCACCGTCTGCTTCTGTGTTGTATCGTAATTGCTCTCAGCCTCAAGCGGATTGGCAATCTTGCACATGTCGCTCTTTGCAGCCCAACCGAGGGGAACTCTGACAAGCACCGAACGGTTTCTGTCGCCCCAGCAGACATTTGTGGGAGCCTCCTGATGAGGAACAAGGCGGAAGTATGATGTAGGATTGGTATTTCCAAAGGCTGTTATCGAAGGAGCAAGCTCCATCATACCTGCAATAGCCTTGCGTGCGGTTGCTGAGAGCACACCGCCGTCGAGCATCTGATTGTTGCCATCCTTCACAATGCGCATATGCACATGCAATCCCGAACCGGCCTTTCCTGAAGTAATCTTGGGAGCAAAGGTTATATCGTAACCCATGCGGTAAGCAAGGTTGCGTATAATCCACTTGGCAACCATCAGTTGGTCGGCAGCATCAGTAGCCGCAACAGGCAGGAACTCAATCTCATTCTGCTCATAGATAAGACCATCGATAGTAAAATTACCAACCTCTGAGTGTCCATATTTTATCTGTCCGCCCGCCTGAGCAATATATGCCATACACTGTGTGCGGAACTCATTGAACTTGGCATACGGAGCCGACTCATGGTAACCCTTTTGGTCGGTAGCGGGGAAAGTACCCTCATCGGGAGCAATCACATAATACTCAAGCTCGCCCATTGCCTGGAACTCCATACCTGTTACCTCGTTGAATGCCTTACACGCCTTGCGCAAAGTATTTTCGGGAGAACTCTCCAGAGGTTCGCCATCCTTATTGAAATAAGAACAGAGCATCGAAAGCGTAGGAATCTCGGCAAACGGGTCGAGGAATGCTGTGCTGAAACGCGGCAACACATAAAGGTCGCTGCTACCCGCCTCAATGAAGGGGAAAAGGCTCGAACCGTCGACACGCTCACCGCAGGTGAGTATAGCATCGAGGTACGCTGCATTGTTTATTACGAAATTAAGAGTCTTCAGACGACCGTCACCCGCAGGATACATGAAATTCACCATTCTTATTCCATTCTCTCTGATGTAACGCACAATGTCGGCCTTAGTAAATTCCTTGCAAGGTTTGCCAAGGAAAGCCACCACCCTATTAGGGTTCATATCCAATTCACAATTCATATTATTACTTTTGTTAAATTTATCATTATGTAAAAACAACTGCAATTCTACAATACAAATTGCAAGTCAAACGACAAAGATATAATAATTTTTGTAAGTATCAGAGAATAGGAGTAACAATTTAATTATTAGTGTCCGGTAAATGTATTTAAGTCGTTTAAAATTCGATATTTAAGTAGCGACAAGCCACCATTCTTTATTAAGACAAAGTTAAGTCAATGATTGGAACTCCCTCGCCCTGCGGGCACTCCCTCTTCAAGAGGGAGAATATCATACATTCTTAATATTCAGAAATTTACATTCCTCCTCTTGAAGAGGAGGTGGATTCAAAAACTTGTTTTTGAAGACGGAGGAGTTCCAAAACATCAGCAGAATAAAAATTTACCGGACACTAATAAAAAAATTCCTAACTTATGTATTTCAATAAGTTAGGAAAGTAATATTATTCGAATGAAGACGCAAGCAAAAGGTTTCAAACTCCTCCGTCTTCAGCAAGCTGAATGGCCCTCGCAAACTCTCCACTCCTAATCATTCAATAAAATCCAAACAGCTTCTAAAAAGTATACTATTCAATTGTCAGTATTTTGGAAAATCCTGTAAGATCAAAGACCGATTTCACCTCGCGGCTCAATCCTCTCAATGCGAACTTGCCGCCTTTGGCAACAACAATCTTGTGCGAGCCCAATACTACACGCAATCCCGAACTGCTCACATATTCAAGTCCGGTGCAATCAAAAACTATTTTTATTCCTATTTCTCCAAGCAAAGGAGCAACAGCTTTCTCCAGTTCAGGTGCAGTAACTGTATCAACTCTTCCTGTTATATAAACGACCTGGCGGTCGTCCTCTTTTACAATCTTTACTTCCATAATTCAGAAGCTTTATAAGCCATTTAATTTTAGTTTGTTAATCAATCTATCTCTGCGAAGATACGAAAAATAAAGAGAAAACGAGCAATTTCCTACAAATCTTTACTCAATATCAACACATTTTCTCCATCAATACGTTTGTATTCAACAGAATTCATAATCTGTCTGATAAGATAAACTCCCAGTCCGCCGATAGGACGCTCTTCCCCGGACAGTGTTATATCTGCATCCGGAACCTGCGTAGGATCAAATTCCACCCCACGATCCGAAAGCACGAACAGCAGAGCGCTATTGCATACTTTGGCCGTCAGGTGTATCTCCTGAGTGCCCCCATCGGGATAAGCATAAAGAATAACATTGGAAACAGCCTCTTCAAGAACAAGGTTGAGATTGAAAACCATATCGGGCTGGAGGGACAATTCCTCACCAATCTCCTCTATAAAACCGGCAAGTTTGCTTATTTCCGAAATCTCATTCAACAAAATCAGTTTCTTTTCCATACTATCGGTCTATTTGAATTTAATACACATCATGGTTATATCGTCACTCTGCTCGGCACCGGAAGCGTGGGATACGACACCGGCCATCACTCTATCTGTAATCTCATCGGGTGAACAATTACAGTTCTCCTTAAGCAAATGCAGCAACTTATCATCCGAGAATAGCTCCTTTACACCATTTTCGGCCTCAGTAACACCATCGGTATAAAGGAACAGCGAAGTTCCCTTCTCGAGTACAAGACATTCATCCTCGTAGGCAAAGTCCTCCATAAGCCCCAACGGAATATTTGAATTTACAGACATGAATTCAACTTTGCCATCTCCACCCATAATCACCGGAGGATTATGCCCCGCATTGCAATATTTCAGTTCACCGCTCTTCAGGTCCAGAATACCGAGGAAGAATGTGCAGAACATACACGACTCATTAGAGTCGGCGAGAGCATTGTTCAGAGCAGATACAATTTCAGAAGGAGCAAGCATATGCGACGATACAGTACGGAAGAGACGGCAGGTAACAGCCATCAGCAAAGACGCCGGAACGCCCTTTCCTGAAACATCCCCGACTATAAAATAGAGTTTATTGTCATTGATGAAGAAGTCGTAAAGATCACCGCCAACCTCTTTTGCCGGGACAAGACGAGCATGCAGTTCCACATCGTTGCGCTGCGGGAAAGGAGGGAAAATCTTCGGCAACATCCCCATCTGGATGTCATGCGCAATGCGCAGTTCACTCTCTATACGTTCCTTCTTTGCAGTTGTATCCTTCAACTCCTCGATATATTTTTTCAGTGATTTCTGCATATATCTGAAGGAATCGGACAAAATCCTCATTTCGTCCCTGCTGTATATAACAGGTAATTTTGCATTGAAATCGCCATGCGCAATATCAGTTGCCGATTCGGCAAAACGCTTCAATGGCATAGTCTGCCTGCGTATCGTATAGTAACAGAACAAAGTCATGAGCAACAATCCCAACAATGCCACCAAAAGCGTAATGTTGCGCATATGATCTATTCCTGCAAAAATATCTGAATACATACATGCTACAGCAACAGACCATCCGGTTGCCTTGATTGGAGCATAGAACAGATAGAACTTGTGTCCCTCCCTGTCGAGTTTGGTCATACCCTTCTTCCCGTCAACCATCTTATGCCCTGTTTCATTCAGCACCTCATCATTTGAATATATTGAATTGGCAAATATTGTCTCGTTGAGTATAGCCTCCTTCCTTCTATGGACAAGAAAGGAGCCTCCGCGTCCTATCATGAAGTTGTACGAATTGGGATAAGGCTTTATATTGTTCACCATGTCTGCGAACCATTCAAGAGAGATATCAGCCGTAAAGATGGCATACATTCTACCCTCCGCATCATAGAGCGGATAGGCAAATGTAGTCATTATCAGGTTTGCACCTCCCGCATCGTAATACGGTTCACTCCAATACTTGCTGCCAAGAAGTTTGGGAATCTGATACCAGTCCATGTAGTGATAATCGTAATCAGCGGTTCCAAGCTGCTTGCTTACAATCGAATCCCCCTCACGATAAGAATAAGGAGAATAGAAACGCCCTTTATCTTCAAAACTGAACGGTTCGAAAGCAATGGCACTTCCACAGATATAAGGATTGCTCTCTATCAGTTTCTTTGTCAGAGAATACATATATTCGGGATTATCCAATGCAGTAGGAACAAGCCATGCAATATTGTGCACAGCAGTCTCCACCGAATTGAGCACATTGTCTATCTGCAATATTGTGTTGTCGAGTGTAACCTCCGCCTTCTCCTGTGCCTCACTGTGCACGTGGCTGTATGCCGAATAGTAACTCAGCAACAGGGTAATTACAAAGATGGTCGCTGCAGTCAGAAGAATATAAAGAGTCAACCGCAACGAAAATGACTTTAGGATAAAATATTTCAGTTTGTTCATAGCTCCTCTCCTTTCAACTGTCCGGGTGTTACAATACCCTTTATGTAATTGTGCTTACGCAGAAGCATCACCAGCTGCTCCACCTTGCTATCCTTCAGTACAAAGGAGGGTTTTTCGCCCTCTTTTTCGCCCATAAGGTTGAAAACCTCGTCGAGCATCCACTCCTGATGAATGGCATTGATGGGTACACTCTCGCGTGCCGCAACTTTTGCTATTATTTCAAGGGTTTCCTTGCGGTTATTGTATGCCCACTCCCAACCGCGCTTCGAAGCCTCGGCAAAAGCCTTTGCCTTTTCGGGGTAACGGCGATAGTAGTCTGCTGTAACAAAGAGAGCATCCTCGGGATAATCGTATCCCGAACCATAGAAACGTATCATGGGCATATCTCCGAAACCGGCAGCCTTTATCTGCAAAGCCTCGTTGTAACTCATTGCCAAAGTCGCATCTATCGCTCCCGAAATAAAAAGGTTTATATTGTGTATGAACGGAATCCACGATATATTCAGACTGCGTTCCCTGTCGAGCAAGGATGCGAGCACTCCGAATCCCGACTTCCATACACCAACCTTCTTTCCACGCAGGTCGTTGATAGTACGCAGTTTGTGTGTGCGCGATACAGCCACGAGCCCTGTATGCTGAAAAACTTGCAGTACATTCACAAGTTCCAACCCCTTGTCAATCTCGATGACTGCTTCGAGCAGCTGCATTACAATAGCATTGCTCGTACCCTCGCGTATGCTGTTAATCGCATAATTCGAAGTAGAGGGATGGCTTATCACTACATCCAGTCCGGCATCCTTGTAAAATCCCTTTTCCTGTGCAACGTAATATCCCGCAAACTGGCTCTGTACAGTCCATTGCGGTGTCAGTATAATGCGTTGCGCGACAGCACTTACCGATAAAAGCACTAAGGCTGTCAACAATAACAAATATCTCTTTTTCATCAGAACTTTTTATAAGGGTTTTTCTATAAATCATTTCAACAAAAGTCTTTCCTGCCCAATCTCAATATGTATTAATCTGTTGCCGGCACCATCACTGCTCTCCTCCATCACCTCGCAAAGCCCCTGCAGGATACTGAGACTCAGTTCATCATCAACATTCTCTGTGGAGAGATAGTCGCCACCTGTTTCGGTGCACTTCACATCGAGTGACATACGCACCTCATCGTCCCATTTCGACAGTACAAGCGAAAGTCCACCTTCGAGTGGCAGAATATTCAACAGTTCCTCTACAGCCAATTGCACAAAATGAAAAGCCTGCCTTCCCAACCCGAAACGGTTGCAGTAGAATTCGATAAGGGCATTCAACTCGTGCCTGTCAAATAAGGCCGAACGTATTTCATACATCAGATTCTTATGATGGCTCATAAATTCCCTCGTCTCAACCCTTTGCGGATTGTTTATAACCTCATTCGGCGTACCCTGCTCACACACTTGGCCATCGGCCATAAACACCACGCGGTCGGCAAACTCCTGCGCAAATGATATTGCATGAGTAACTATTACTATTGTAACCTCCTTCTTCAATCGGCGCAACACATTAAGCACCTCATTTACCGACACTGGATCGAGAGCCGAAGTAGGCTCATCGAGCAGCAGCACTGACGGTTGCATCACCAGAGCCTGCGCAATGGCCACACGCTGTCGCTGACCGGCAGACAACTCACGCGGGAATAAAGCCCTTTTTTCGGCAAGACCTACTGAAGCAAGAGCCTGCATAGCCATCTCTTCGGCATCGGATGCAGCATACCCAAGCACTTTCATGGGCGCAAGCGTCAGGTTATGGAGCACATTTAGATGTGGGAAGAGAGAGAAATTCTGGAACACCATCCCCATCTTCCTGTATCTGTTGCTGTTTGACAAAGAAACAGGCGCACCTCCGAAAAGAATTGTACCTTCATCCTGTTTTTCAAGTCCTGCAATACAACGCATAAGAGTACTCTTGCCACTGCCTGTTGAACCAAGAATGCACACTGTCTCACCCTCATCGATATGAAGAGAGACATCATTCAACGCTACTTTACCATTGAAAGACTTAGATATATGCGACAACTCAATCATGGAGAAAAAGTTTAGAATATAAACAACTTACACCGCGCACTATCAGCCACGACAGGAACAGGTAGAGCAATCCGACCACAACAAGCGGGAAAAACGAATCCAACGTATCCTCCCTAATGGCATCGACAGCCTTCACCAGATCCTTCTGTGCAATATATCCGGCATAGGAGGTCGCACGCAGCAACACCTTGAATTCACCCACCACCAAAGGCAGCATTGACTTGACAGCCTGCGGCAGGATAATATATCTGTATATCTGGAACGATGTAAGACCAAGCATACATCCGGCCTCATACTGGTCGCGCCCCACCTCACCTATATGTATTTTGAAAATCCTCGTCAAAGTACCCGATGTATATACTCCCAATGCTATTATGGATACGACAACACCGTTCATTGAAGCGGCGAAAATCACATAATAGAAGAACATCATCAGCACCACCGACGGCACATCGTGTATGGTAAATATAAAAGAGCTCAACGGACGATAGAGCCACATGCACTTTTTGCTTATAAACAGATATGTGAGAAGCGAAGCCAACGCAACAGCCATAATTACTCCGAAGATGAATATGACAACCGTAGTGCACAGTCCGCCCCAAATCAGTTTGCGGGCATTTCCATCAAGGAAGTTGCGATAAAAACGCTCAGCGAGATTATCGGCCCACTCTCCGATGGAGGTGGTACTCTCCTGCGATGATCTGAGCCTTAATTTCGGAACAACAGCATACATGGTACATCCTGCAATGGAGAGAGTATCCAAAGTATCATACGCACGATTGCGCGACAGCACACGCGCTGCAGTGAACTCGTCGAGCAACACCGCATCACATCCGCCGCCCTCAAAATCCACTATAAGGTTTATAAGCTTGTCATACTTCTTCACCTCTGATTGCGGGAAACACATCCTTACACTGTCGGCAGGAACGGATGAAAGGCAGCCAACCTCCTTACCTTCAATGTCGGCCAAAGATGCATAACGGACATCCCTGCCACCGCATCCGCAGAACAGGAACAGCAGGACAACCAACACACAACGAAGCAAAGATGTGAACAAAAACCTGTTTTTCATATCTGGAGAAAGGTTCTATAAAATATATTTCTGTTGTTCTCAGAAGCTGTTTGAATTTTATTTTCATAAGATAGGCTGCACCTCGGAATAATATTCAAGTAAACTTGATATTCTTCTCTCGGCTTGCACTATCTTTCGGAATTATTTGAGAGATATTTTGAGTAGATTTTCTTTCGCATTTTGCAGGGAATAGCGGGCTATTTCCAAAAAATAAGAAAGAAAAGATGCCAAAATAGACTCAATCGACGCCAAACCGAACGCCATACAAGCTTGCTTGATATGGCTGAGGTGCG
>JAFYLO010000217.1 GCA_017557045.1 Bacteroidaceae bacterium
CGCAGAACCCCAAGAGCATCTGGTGGTACTCTGATATTCGCGGCATAGGTTTCCGCGTGGTATGTGAAGTGCCCGAAGGTGTTAAATAAATAAGGTAAATACGATAAACTAACTACAAACATATCAATTATACTATGGATAATGAAAAAATGGACAGAAGAGGCTTTTTGAAGGCATCTTCAGTGCTTGGCGTTGGAAGCGTCATCGGTGCATCTGCTCTTCTTGCAGCCTGCAGCGAAGAAAACAAAATGGTTCCTTTGAAGCAACCCGGTGAATTTTATGTTCCCGAACTTCCCGACAAAGCCATCGACGGCAAGGAGCTTAAAGTAGGTATAGTAGGTTGTGGCGGCCGCGGTTGCGGATGTGTGCAGCAGTTGATGGAGGCAGCCAACGGCATCAAGATTCACGCAATCGGTGATGTTTTCCCCGATCGTATGCAGAACTTGCGCAACATGGCAAAGGCTCAGTACAACATCGATATTCCCGAAGAGAACTGTTTCCTGGGATTCGATGCGTATAAAAAGGTAATCGACTCAGGAGTGGACTGTGTCGTATTGACTACACCTCCTGTGTTCCGTCCTTTGCATTTCCAGTATGCAGTGCAGAAAGGCAAACACTCATTCATGGAGAAACCCATTGCTGTCGACCCCAAAGGATACCGTACCATTATGGCTGCGGCAAAGCAGGCTAAGGCAAAGAACCTTAGCGTTGTAACAGGTATTCAGCGTCGCCACCAGCGTTCATATATCGAGGCAAACAAGATGATTCAGGCCGGATACATCGGCGAAATTACAGGCGGAAACGTATATTGGAATCAGAATATGCTCTGGTATAGAAACCGCGAGCAGGGATGGAGCGACACTGAGTGGATGATTCGCGACTGGGTAAACTGGAAGTGGCTTTCAGGTGACCACATCGTGGAGCAGCACGTGCACAATATCGACGTATTCCTTTGGATGTCGGGCTACAAGGTAGCTAAAGCGACAGGATTCGGAAGCCGTCATCGTCGTATCACAGGCGACCAGTACGATAACTTCAGCATCGACTTCGAAATGGAGAATGGTGTTCACCTTCACAGTATGTGTCGTCAGATAGACGGTTGCAGCAACAAGGTAGGTGAATTCATTCAGGGAACAAAGGGTACATGGTATAGCGGTACCAACGAGATAAAAGACCTCAAGGGTAATGTTATCTGGAAGTACGACCAGGCTGCTGCAGAGGCTGAATTCAAGCAGCACAACCCCTATGTCCTTGAGCATGTAAATTGGATTAACAACATCCGTAAGGGTACAGCTTACGAGGATGCAACAGATTGTGCGGTTGCGTGTCTGGCTGCAGTTATGGGTCGTGAGTCGGCTTACAAAGGCAATACTGTTACATGGGATGAGGCTTCAAAATCGGAACTCGACTACTTGCCCGAAAACCTCGAACTCGGTCCTATGGATATGAATGCACCGCTTTTCCAGTTGGAAAAACCGGGCCAGGAACAGAAGTAATCACCGTCCATACATAATTATTATGAATAGAAGACAATTCCTTACAGGTTCAATATGCGGTGCGGCATCAGTTGCAGTAACCGCTTCAGGAGCATCGCTTTTGACATCATGCGCAGGTGCTGCGGAGAAAAAACCCGCAACAGAGTTGCGCATCTCCTTCCAAGAGGGTATTGCTCCCGGTGCCAACCTTGGCGAGAAACTTGACTACATGGAGAGCATGGGCATTGTAGGTTTTGAGCCTTGGGGCGGAAACCTTGCAAGCAGAGTAGGCGAGATACAGCAGGCCCTCTCAGGTAGAAACATCAAAGTATCTGCTATTTGCGCAGGCTTTTCAGGCTTTATCCTTGCAGAGGACGAGAGCGTAAAGGCGCAGTTCGATTCAACCATGCGCGACATTGTTGCGGCTGCAGGAGAATTGGGCTCGACAGGTGTAATCATGGTGCCTGCATTCAATCATCAGAATCCCTGCAAGCCTCATACACTTGAGACACGTCAATATCTTTGCGAGCAGTTGCACGAGCTTGGCGAGTATGCATTGAAGCACAATACGACAGTTATTCTCGAACCCCTTAACCGCAGAGAGGCACACTATCTGCGTCAGGTTGCTGATGCAGCAGCCATCTGCCGCGACTCAAAGAGCGCAGGTGTTAAGTGTATGGGCGACTTCTGGCACATGCAGGAGGAGACATCCGACTATGCAGCACTTATGGCTGCAGGCAAGGATTATCTGCAGCATGTACACATCGCCAGCCGTGGCAGACGCATTATGCCCGGCGAGGATGGCGAAGTTGATAATTATGTTAGCGGATTCCGTGCACTCAAGGAGTTGGAGTATCCCTACTACGTAAGTTTCGAGTGCGGCACAAAGGGCGACAGAAACCAGACTGTGAAAGCTGCTGTTGAACTTATGCGTGCACAGTGGGAACAGGCATAAAGAATATGCTTCAGCAATATAAACAGACAATCATACGCTGCATCTGCCTATTGTTGGCAGGTGCAGCGTTGCAGTTTCTTGCGGGACCGGCCGATGCAACCCTCCTTGCCTACCCGTGGGGAGTGATTGCGGCTGTCAACTACCTTTATCTGCTGATTATCCTCTCATCTAATAGGGAGAAGTGGCAGTGGGTGCAGTCGCTATACAATCGCAGGGAATATATAAGCTCGATAGCAGCGATGCTTCTGCTGACGCTGTTGTTTGGAACAATAAGACAGGATGGTGCGCCCGACGGGCTCTTCGGCTTGCTGGGATTCACACAGATGAAAACCTCGTGGATATTTATCCTCTTTCTATTCAATCTCATGACAATGTTGGGGCTTAGAGCAATCGAGGAGGTGCGCCTTTTCCGTAAGAGCCGTCTGCCGATAACCATCGTACACCTGTCGTTCTTTCTGATATTGGTTGCGGCTGTTTTCGGCAGTGGCGACAAGATGCGCGTTACGGTTACTGCCGTGCAGGGAGAACCGACCGATAGAGCTGTAACGAAGGATGGCAAAGTGCTCCATCTGCCATTTACTCTGAGACTGAAGGAATTTTCGATGGACGAATATCCTCCGCACATCTATATCTATTCCGGCGGCACTCTTACAAAAGATTATGTGGCAATAGACGCAGAAACGCGAAAGGGTAGTATAGGCGCATGGCAGATAGAGTGCATCGAATATATCGATTCAGCAGGCAGAATGCCCGGCGACTCCCTCTATCGGCCTATGAAACATGTGGGTGCAACCACTGCGGCATACATCAAAGCCACCGACGGCACCCGTGCGGTCGAGGGGTGGGTGAGTTGCGGCAGCCATGTATTCCCCGCAAGTACCATAGCGTTGCCCGACAGCGCAATGCTTGTGATGCCGCAGAGAGAGGCGAAGAGGTATCTCTCCCGCGTGGAGATCGAAACAGACGGGGAAAAAAGTGATTATGAGATATCTGTCAATCATCCGGCAACCGTTGGCTCGTGGAAAATCTATCAGTCGGCCTACGACCGCACACGCGGAAAGTGGAGCACGATAACCGTGCTCGAATGTGTCAAGGATGGCTGGTATCCGATAGTGGAAACTGCAATGTGGATAGCAATGGCTGTAGGGGTTGTGATTTTTATCTTCGGCAGCAGACTGAAAAGAAAGGAGGATGAAAAATGAATTCTTGGGATACCTTTATCTATTATGCGGCAATTTCGGTGATATGTTGGGTGGCAGGAACCATAGCAGCATTTCGCCAAAAGCGTAAGACGGCAATTGTGCTGTCAGTCGGCGGTTCATTGCTCTTCTTGTCCTTTATCGCAGTCATGTGGAGTACGCTCGGCCGTCCGCCTCTCAGGACAATGGGCGAGACACGCCTGTGGTACACATTCTTCCTCTCTGTGATAGGCATAGCGCTCTATGCAAGATACAGATACAGCTGGATGCCCGCGTTCAGCACACTGATGGCTACGGTTTTTATCTGTGTCAACATACTGAAACCCGAAATCCACAGCACCACACTGATGCCGGCACTGCAAAGTCCGTGGTTCGTCCCCCATGTGATAGTGTATATGTTCTCATACGCTATGATGGGAGCTGCAACCATCTTCGCAATCTATTTGTGGATGAGGAAAACTCCCGCTGAAGTCTCCGATAAAGAATATGCAGTCTGTGATAGCCTTGTGCGCGTAGGCTGGGTGTTCCTTACGCTGGGAATGACAATGGGTGCCCTGTGGGCAAAAGAGGCATGGGGTGACTATTGGACATGGGATCCCAAGGAGACATGGGCATTCGCCACGTGGCTCAGCTATCTGCTCTATCTTCATCTTCGCCCCGCCAATCGCGATGCAAACACCTTGTTCGCACTTCTCGTTTTTTCGTTCATACTGTTGCAGATGTGCTGGTGGGGAATAAACTTCCTGCCGTCGGCAAAAGGGGCGAGCATACACGTGTATTAAGTGTACAAAGTGCCCGCGTGATGGCTGCGGCGAAAAAAATAAAAAAATATTTTCATACGTGCTGTATTTTTTTTGTATTTAAAAAAATAATCAGTAACTTAGCACACTGTGAATATAATGCAGTATTGTGCAGAGAAACAAATCAAATAATATATAAATAATAATGAATAACTTACTATTTTTGGGAAACATTGGCGGTACAGAAATCATCATCATCGCCATAATAATACTTTTGCTTTTCGGTGGCAAGAAGATACCCGAACTCATGCAGGGTCTCGGTAAAGGTGTGAAGAGCTTCAAGAAGGGTATGAAAGATATTGAAGACGACATTGAGAACTGCGATAAGGACGACAATAAGAAATAATAATCATAACAATATTACAAACCCCAAAACAAATTTACTATGTCAAACGAAATGTCAAGAAGGAAGTTCCTTCAAAGCGGCGCGGCTGCGGCTATCGGCCTTGCAGTAGTGCCTAATACCGTATTGGGTAAAGATTTCGGACATACAGCTCCCAGTGATAAACTCAATATCTTAGGTGTCGGTGTCGGCGGACGCGGTTCTTCTGTTCTTCGCGACCTCGAGTCAGAGAACATCATCGGTCTTTGCGACGTAGACTGGAAATACGCAAAGCACGTATTCGACCGTTACCCCAACGCAAAGAGATATAAGGACTATCGCAAGATGTACGATGAGATGTTCAAGGATGCAGATGCCGTAATGGTAGCTACAGCCGACCACACTCACGCAATCATAGCAGCCGAGGCTATTCAGGCAGGCAAGCACGTATATGTAGAGAAACCTCTTACTCACACAGTATACGAGTCTCGTCTTCTCACCAACCTTGCAAAGAAGTACAAAGTTGCTACACAGATGGGTAACCAGGGTGCATCACACGAGGGTGTACGCAAGGTGTGCGACTGGATTTGGAACGGCGAAATCGGCGACATCACACGCGTTGATACATTCACCGACCGTCCCATCTGGCCCCAGGGTCTTGAGCGTCCCGAAAAGGTAGACAAAGTACCCAAGACATTGGATTGGGATCTCTTCATCGGTCCGGCAAAATACCGCCCCTACAACTCAATCTACTCGCCCTGGAACTGGCGCGGATGGTGGGACTTCGGTACAGGTGCGCTCGGTGATATGGCTTGCCACATCCTTCACCCTGTATTCAAGAGCTTGAAACTCAAATATCCCACAAAGGTAGAGGGTAGCTCAACAATGTTGCTCAACGAGTGTGCTCCCAACGCACAGTTCGTACACTACACATTCCCCCAGCGCGACAACATGCCTAAGGTAGCAATGCCCGAGGTTGATGTATACTGGTACGATGGCGGTCTTCTCCCCGAGCGTCCCGCAGGTCTTCCCGCAGGCAAGAACCTCAACGACGCAGGTGGTGCAGCAATCTTCTACGGTACAAAGGATACACTTATCTGCGGTTGCTACGGACGTAACCCCTACTTGGTATCAGGTCGCGTGCCCAATGCTCCCAAGCTCCACCGCGAGATTACACTCTCACACGGTCAGGACTGGATCCGCGCTTGTAAGGAGAACCCCGAAAACCGCACAATGTCTGCATCAGACTTCAGCGAGGCAGGTCCTTTCAACGAAATGGTAGTAATGGGTGTACTCGCAGTACGTTTGCAGTCTCTCAACCGCGTATTGGAGTGGGACGGCGAGAACATGCGCTTCACCAACATCCCCAGCGATGCAACAATCCGCTCAATCATCAAGGACGGTTTCAGCATCAAGGACGGTCACCCCACATTCAACAAGACATGGACAGAGCCCGTCAATGCAAACGAATTTGCTCAGGAGCTCATCAAGCACACCTACCGCGACGGTTGGAAGTTGCCCGAAATGCCCAAGTTCTAATTTAAAGAAAAACATTAACAGCACTCTTCTGCCTGCGGGCAGAAGAGTGCATAGATTTATACAGCACAATGAAAAAAATATTCAAAACAGTAGCGTGCGCCATTGTATGCGCACTCATCGCATCATGCGGCGGTTCACAGAAGGCTGACGATGCAAACACAATAGTTCTTTTCGACGGTACAAGCCTCGACGGTTGGAGAGGTTATGGCAAAGATCACGTTCCCTCACGTTGGACAATCGAAGACGGTTGCTTGAAGTTCTCAGGTTCAGGTGGCGGCGAAGCTCAGACAGGCGAGGGTGGCGACATCATCTTTGCTGCACAGAAGTTCAAAAACTTCGAGCTCGAACTCGAGTGGAAGATTTCTAAGGGTGGTAACTCAGGTATCTTCTATCTTGCACAGGAACTTCCCGGTAAGCCCATCTACATCTCAGCTCCTGAGTGCCAGGTACTCGACAACGAGAACCACCCCGATGCAAAATTGGGTAAGGACGGCAACCGCCAGTCTTCATCACTCTACGACATGATTCCCGCTAAGCCCCAGAACTCTAAGCCCGCAGGCGAGTGGAACAAGGTGAAGATTATGGTTTACAAAGGCACAGTAGTTCACTATCAGAACGACGAGGCTGTAGTTGAGTATCACTTGTGGACTCCCCAGTGGACAGAGATGTTGCAGGCTTCTAAATTCTCAGAGGAGAGATGGCCCGATGCATTCGCACTTCTCAACAACTGCGGTGGCGAGGCACGCGAAGGTTACATCGGTTTCCAGGATCATGGCGACGATGTATGGTTCCGCAATATCAAGGTTAAGATTCTTGAATAATACAGAATGTTAAAACTAAATAGTTCGTTGGCAAGCGCCTATGCCTGCCAACGAACTATGCATATATATGATTATTATGATACGCAAAATTATGTGCGCACTGTTGCTCACAGGCGCTGTTTTCACATCGTGCACAACAGATAAGTGCTGCGCACCCAAAAAAGAGATTGGTATACAGCTTTACTCCATCCGCGACACCATCCACAGAGCCGGCTATCAGCTCGACTCAATCTTCAAAGGACTCGCCGAGATGGGATACACAAGTTTTGAGGCAGCCAACTACAGCAACGGTAAGTTCTACGGCAAGACACCCGAAGAGTTCAAGGCTACAGCCGAGAAATATGGTCTCACTCCCATATCATCACACTGCAACAGAAACCTCACAGCCGAGGAGCTTGCAGCTGGCGACTTCACCGAAGGTCTCAAATGGTGGGAGCAGGCAATCGCCGACCACAAAGCCGCAGGCATGAAGTATATTGTCAATCCCTGGCAGAACCGTCCCGGCACATTGGCGGAGTTGAAAACCATCTGCGATTACTTCAACGAGATTGGTAAAATGTGTAATGCAGCCGGCATCAAATACGGCTACCACAACCATTCACACGAAATGGTAAACGTAGAGGATCGCGTGATGCTCGAATACATGATAGAGAACACAGCTCCCGAAAACGTATTCTATGAGCTCGATGTGTATTGGACAGTGATGGGTAAAAAATCACCCGTTGAGTTCTTCGAAAAATATCCCGGACGTTTCACTATGCTCCACATCAAGGACCACCGCGAAGTAGGTCAGAGTGGAATGGTCGGCTTCGATGCTATCTTCAAGAATGCCGAAAAAGCCGGTGTTAAGGATATCATCGTTGAGATCGAAGGTTGCAAAGGTACTACAATGGATGGCGCAAAAGTAAGTGCAGACTATTTGCTTGATGCATCATTCGTTCCTGCTACATACGGGAAATAATATTCTTTGCTGAAATATTTTAGCTTCTCCCCATCCTAAAGAACACAAGTTCTAAGGATGGGGAAACTTTTTTAAGGAGTAGCTTACAATGCAATCTCTCCTTCAAGGGGAGGGGTGTTAAGTTGCTTAGAATCATTGAACTATGTACTCTCCCTCTTTGAAGAGGGAGTCCCCGCAGGGGGAGGGCGTTGTCATCCTCCCTATTGCAATAACCCATGCTACGCGGTATTAGAACTCCTCCGTCTTCAAAAACCTTCGTTTTTTGAATCCACCTCCTCTTCAAGAGGAGGAATGTAAATAGTTGAAAATCAATGTATGGTGCTCTCCCTCTTGGGTAAGAGGGAGTACCCGTAGGGGGAGGGCGTTTGAATGAAAACACAAGCAAAAGTTTCAGAACTCCTCCGTCTTCAAAAAACTTCGTTTTTCGAATCCACCTCCTCTTCAAGAGGAGAAATGTAAATATCCGAAAATCATTTGTTTATATTCTCCCTCTTTGAAGAGGGACATTGCGTAATAAGCAATGTTTGCGACGACGGGAACTTTAGTTCCCCAAAGTACCGAATTGCCGCGCCTCAAAATGAATATAAAATAACAAAAAAGAACATTGAATATGCTTAACGAAAAACTCTATAGCACAGCGGTTTAGC
>JAFYLO010000033.1 GCA_017557045.1 Bacteroidaceae bacterium
CTTTAAGGGCAGGAACTTTTTTAGTAAGCTATTTTGTTGATATTTAGAAATATAGCAAATATCGATTTAAAATAAGATGTGTCCAAAGATTAGCTTGGATAAGAGGGAGTACCCGAACGGAGGAGGGAGTTTGACAGAACACGCAAGCAAAAGTTCAAACTCCTCCGGCCTGACGGCCACCTCCTCTTATCCAAGAGGAGGAGCTTTAGTAACATATTGAATAACAAAGAGAAAAACTCTCCCTCTTGGATAAGAGGAAGTACCCGAACGGGGGAGGGATTTTGACCGAACACACAGGCAAAAGTTTCAAACTCCTCCTGCCTGACGGCCACCTATGTACTCGATAAAAACGGCAAATAATGTAAACAGAATACCCCGGAGGGGTAACATTATATAGCGTAGGCTGTGAGGCCTACGGATACAGGAACATACAGCCTCAGCCCCGCAGGGGCGAAATTATGAACAGCTGATGTTATTGCAGTTTCGCCCCTTCGGGGTTTTAAGAGCAGGAACGACGCCTCTTCCGCCGCAAATTAACACAAAACGCTTGCAAAATAGATTTATATTTCTTACCTTTGCACCGCTTTTCAAAAGAAAGCAAAAATAAGATTGTCCTATGGTGTAATGGTAGCACAACAGGTTTTGGTTCTGTTTGTCGAGGTTCGAATCCTCGTGGGACAACATTTTAATAGGCTGCTTCAAAATTAATTTTGAAGCAGCCTATTAGTTTTACAAGAATACATATCACCACTTTCCCGGCTTCGAGTATTTTTTCGCCGCATCGTCGATGACAAGCACCCAGTCGAGGGCTTCGCCGACGGCGGGAGGAGTAAACATCATAGCACTGCCATCGTTTGTAAAGCGCCCTATTTTCTTGGCTTTTCCTGTACGCGGAGAGTACCACCATGCTGTAAGTTTTTTCCCGGTCAGCATTTTGCTATCAACGGAGAATGTGCGTCCCAACGGGGCGTAAACCATTGCCCACGAGCCCTCTTTATCCATTGTGGCAGCAAAGCGGTAGCGTCCTGCTCCGGGAACAGACGACCACACTTTGTCGTCAATTATAAATTCAGGGGCGGGGATGCGCGAGAAATAGGGGCGCGACTCCATCAATCTTTTCAGATGCACGGCTTGCCCTGCTGCCGGCTGGTCAAGTGCTTCGCGCCATGTCATCAGCGGGCGGTTAATAGGGCCTTTGTCTTCATCATACATCTGCCACACAGAGTGATGCCCGTATGTTACGCCGGCTGCACCGTAAAAGATGCTCCAGTAGAGTGTGCGGCGCACATCCCATGCGCAGGAGTGCCCTTCGTTGTCGGGGTTGAATTCAAGGGGATGATCTTCGTACAAAGGTTCAAGCTCCACGATAGGCTTTGCAGGTGAACGGCGGAAGTCGTCGATAATCTGCATATTCGAGTTGTAGCGTTGGTTGTGTCCGCTCTGGCGACCGTTGAACGACAGCCATCCGTCACCGTGGAACCATCTTGATGAGGTCTGCCAACCTGTAGGATGGAAGGTGATGAGGTTCTCTTTGTCCACACTGCGTATGCCGCGTGCCATAGCGCGGATAATCTCCTGCTTGTCGGCAGCATCGGGGTTGCGGTCGCCGCCGAGTATCCATATTACATCATTATCGGAATATCTTTCGGCTATCCATTTGCCAAACTTTTCGGCATTTCCTGCGTTGAAAATCGGGTTGTTGTCGTTCCACCAGCGTCCCCATGTCGGCAAAAGCCCTACATAAAGTCCCATCTTATTGGCATTCTCGATTATAAAATCCACATGATCCCAATAGTCGTTGTCAGCACCCTCTTTACAGTCGGGATGAGCGGGATTGCGGTCTGTCAAAGGTTTGTGCCCATAGGCGTTGGGAACATCCACCCCATCAAGTTCGGCAAGCGCAACAGCTTGTATTACATTGTAACCCTTTGCAGCGCGGTTCGCGAGATAATGAAGCACCTCCTCACGGTCGAGACGGTGGAAAAGTTCCCACGCTGTATCGCCAAGATAGAAAAAGGGCTTGCCATCCGAGGTTTGCAGATAGTGCCCATCGGGCGATATTTCAAGAGGTAAAAGTTTTTGTGCTTGTGTAACAAGGCAGAATGTGAGCAATGCCACTAAAACTAATATTTTCTTCATATCTCCAGTCTGGTTTATACCTAAAAATGAAGAGACTGCATCACGGGTTGGGGATTGATGCAGTCTCTTCGGGGTATTTTGGGTTGGGTTTTGCTGTTAGTTGTATCTGATGGATTGTCCTATTCTCAGTTTTGAGCGAGAGTTCATGCCGTTGAGCTTGAACAGTGTGCTAAGAGATACTCCGTGTTTTTTGGCAATCTTCGAGAGTGTATCTCCGCTGCGTACTTTGTAGTATTTGGGCTCGGCAGACTCAATCTTCACCTTTCCGGTCTTTGAGTCCACTGTGCGGCGCACCGCTTTCTTGTAGTCGTAATAGTCTCCGGTTACATCCTGATTGACAAAGTCGAACATCAGTGCGGGGTCAATTGCCTTGCCGAGAAAGAGTGTCTCGAAGTGAAGATGCGAGCCGGTAGAGCGGCCTGTGTTTCCGCCGAGGCCGATGGCATCACCTGCCTTTACATACTGGTTCTCGGTTACAAGCCATTTCGACAAGTGGCCATAAACTGTTTCAAGACCATTTTCGTGGCGTACCACTACATATTTTCCATAGCCTTTGCGACGGCCTTGATTCTTTACGATGCGCACCTTGCCGTCGAACGCAGAACGGATGGTATCGCCTATCTGCACCTTTAGGTCGAGTCCGTGGTGTACGCGACGACGACGGGGGCGGTAACCGTAGATGTCGGTTATCTTTGTATTTGTTGTGGGCATTACAAAGCCTGTAAGGTCGATGCGGAATGAGTCGGGGCGCTCAACCTCGAAGTGCACGCGGTCGTTGCTCCATTCGGGGTAGAGTTCCTGCGAGGGGAAAAGGTGTGATTCGTTGAGCAACATTCTGCGCAAGGAGATTGAGTCGATAACACTCATCTGCTTGTCGGGATTGGCCTGCTCAACCAAAAGGTCCTGTGCCGAAACGGTTGTTGTGAACAATCCGAGTGCGGCGAACAGCATAATTTTGATTTTCTTTGTAGTTTCCAATGGCGTAGGGTGTTACATTCTGGCCTTTTCGCCGCCTCCGTATTCGAAAGCGGTTACAGCCGATTCGTAATTGAAAATTTCGTTCTCTTTGAAAAAGCGGTTTACTTCAGCAATCGCATTTTCCACTGTATCCGATGCGTGTATCACATTCTGTTCGCCGCTCATAGAGAAGTCTCCGCGTATGGTTCCGGGCAATGCCTTGCGAGCATTTGTGGCGCCCACCATCTGACGGACAGTCTCTACGGTATCCAGTCCTGCCACACAGATAGCAACTACGGGGGTTACCATCATTGAGTCTTTCAGCTCACCAAAATATGAGCGCTCACTCAAGTGTGCGTAGTGTTCGTTGAGGATGGCATCGTCGAGCTGCATCATTTTAATGCCGGCAATGAAGAGTCCTTTGCGCTCGAAACGTGCAATAATCTCACCGATAAAGCCGCGCTGTACGGCATTGGGCTTTATTAGGACAAGGCTTTTTTCCATGTTCGGATGTGATACTTTTTAAGGTTACGGTTCTCTGTTTTTACTGTAAATGCGTATGTTTGTACACATTACTGCATTATCTTCGCAAAGATAGATAAAATATTTGGGGATTCATGTATAATGAACGTTCTTTTTTTCTGTATTATTATGCAATTAAATACTTTTAAGTATAGTTAATCCGGAAATTGCTGAATTGCAGGCATATCACAAGGGGCTGCGCCAGGCGCAGCCCCTTGTGAATATAGAGTTGTCTTTTTTGATTATAGTTCGTTCGACAGATAGGCTTTGGGAAGTTCGCGGCAGTTGTATCCGAAAGCCATTGCCTCGCCGTAGGCACCGGCCGAGCGTATGGCAAGAATGTCGCCGCGCTTTGTTGCGGGCAGTTTCCTCTCTTTTGCAAAGACGTCGGACGACTCGCAGATGGGGCCTACTATGTCGTAGGTCTCACATTCGGCCTGCGAAGTGAGGTTGTCTATCTCGTGGTAGGCCTGATAGAGCGCGGGGCGCACAAGGTCGTTCATGCCTGCATCGACGATTGCAAATTTCTTGCAAGTGCCTTGTTTGATGTAGGTTACACGAGTGATGAGACTACCGCATTGTGCTACTATGCTGCGTCCGAGTTCAAAGTGTATCTGCTGTCCGGGACGGCGTTTTAGATTTTCGGCGTATGTGGCAAAGTATGCCGCAAAGTCGGGGATGCAGTTTGTGTCGGGGGTATTGTAGTCGATGCCTAATCCTCCTCCGACGTTCAGATGGGGAAGTACCATTCCTCTCTGCTCCAGTTTATCCTGAATCTCGTTGATGCGTTCGCACAATGTTGCGAAGTCCTGCATTTCCAATATCTGTGAGCCTATGTGGAAGTGCAGACCTATGAGGCTGATGTTCTTCAACCGCTCTATTGCATCGATTGTCTCGTCGAGAAGTTCGTAGTTTATGCCGAATTTGTTCTCGGCAAGACCGGTGGTGATGTTGGCATGTGTGTGTGCTCCCACTCCGGGGTTAACCCTTATGGCTATGTTGGCAACCATGCCTCTTGCAGCAGCAAGCTCGTTGATAAGTTCCGCCTCGGGCAACGACTCGGCGTTGAAGCAGAATATTCCTGCATCGAGCGATGCGGCAATCTCCTTTTCGGTCTTTCCTACTCCTGCAAACACAATCTTTCCGGCGGGGATTCCTGCTGCGAGGGCAGCCTTTACCTCTCCTCCGCTTACGCAGTCGGCGCCCATGCCCGCAGCATTGATTATTTGCAGCAGACGGTGGTTGAAGTTGGCCTTTATTGCATAGTGTATGTGCAGGCCTTCGTATTTTGCAGCCTCCTCCTGCGCACGGCGCAGAGTATTTTCAAGAAGCTCTGTGTCGTAGTAGTAGAAAGGAGTCTCTATCGACTTGAATTTTTCTATGGGGAATACGCTCATGGGGCTCTGCAACTTATTAGTTAAAGATATGTGCGCTGAGTGCTCTCAGAGCCTTCTCCTTGTCCTCCATGCGAACGAGGAACGAGATATTGTAGTTGCTGCCGCCGTATGATACCATGCGTACGGGAATATCCTTCATAGCCTCCATTGCGCGTGATTCGAATCCTATATTCTCCCATGTGAGGTCGCCCACCACGCAGATGATACACATATTCCTGTCTACGGTTACTGTGCCGTATTTCTGCAGTTCGTTGGTAATCTCTTCGAGACGGTTTGTGTTGTCGATAGACATTGATACACCCACCTCCGATGTGCATATCATATCAATCGAAGTGCGGTAGCTCTCGAATATTTCGAATACCTTGCGCAAGAATCCGTAGGCAAGGAGCATACGGCCCGACTGTATCTTGATGGCTGTGATGTTGTCCTTTGCTGCGATGGCCTTGATTGTTCCCGGCTCGGTGAGGTTGTTGTCGATGAGTGTACCCTCGGCCTTGGGATCCATTGTGTTGAGCAGACGCACGGGTACTCCTGCAAGTTTTGCGGGAAGTATGCAGGTGGGGTGCAGGATTTTTGCGCCGAAGTATGCAAGCTCGGCCGACTCGTCGAAGTGCAGGTGGCGTACGGGGCGTGTGCCGTCAACGATGCGCGGATCGTTGTTGTGCATTCCGTCGATGTCTGTCCAAATCTGTATCTCTTCCACCTGCAATGCAGCACCAATCAGTGTTGCAGTGTAGTCGCTACCGCCGCGTTGCAGATTGGAGATGCGGCCCTCGCTGTCCATGCAGATGAAGCCCTGAGCTATGTAGATTTTACCGTCTGTGCGGCTCTCGATCATGGGAGCAAGATTCTCTGCGAGGTATTCCATATCGGGTTCTTGGTTGGCCTTCAGGCGCATGAACTCCAATGAATTGAGCAACTTCACATTGATGCCCTGCTCCTCCATGTAGAGGGCAACCATATTGGTTGACATCATTTCGCCCTGTGCCACTATCACATTTTCGTTGTCCGAAGTGAGGGGCTGTGAGGCGAGTGTACGCAGGAGGTTGAATATCTCTGTTATCTTTATGTTTGCCTTCTCTGCATAAGCCTCGCTTGTGTAGAGATCCTTTATTGTCTGCTTATACTTGCTCTGCAGGTTGGTTATGTGCTCTATGGCGCCTGTGGGGTTGCCGTTGCGCAGGTAGTTGGTAAATTCTATGAGTGAGTTTGTTGTACCTGACATTGCCGAGAGGACTACCACTTTTGTCTCGCCGTCGGCTATGAGGTTTACTACGCCCTTCATGCGGGCTGCGGAACCTACTGAGGTTCCTCCGAATTTCATTACTTTCATCGTCTTATATTGTTTCGTTATTATCTGTGTTGTTTTCAGTGTTGTTATCAGCAGTATTTTCCACCGCTGATTCAGCTTTTATGTTTTCTGTTATTTTCTTGTTCTTGCAGTTGAATTCCCTGCCGGGGAACATTGTCAGCCACTGCTCGTTGTGGGTTATCATCAGCACTGCCGTCTTCTCTTCCTGACAGATGCGGTGCAACAACTGCATGATATATTTTCCGGTCTCGTTATCGAGGTTGCCTGTGGGTTCATCGGCAAGCAACAGAGCCGGGTGGTTGAGGATGGCACGGGCTATCACTATGCGTTGCTGTTCGCCGCCTGATAGCTCGTGTGGCATCTTGTAACCTTTGTTGGGGAGATCCACAAGAGTGAGCACCTCCTTGATGCGCTTTTCCCTCTCGCTCTTGTTTTTCCATCCGGTACATTCGAGTACAAATTCGAGATTGTCGTTGACCGAACGGTCGGTGAGCAGCTGGAAATCCTGAAAGACAATGCCCATGCGTTTCCTGAGCGCCGACAGTTTGCTTCGGCGCAGACCTTTCATCGAAAATTCCCCGAAGACGATTGCTTCGCCATCGAATATGTCAACCTCGCCGTAGATGGTCTTCAGAAGCGAAGATTTTCCCGAACCTACCGCACCTGTGATATATGCAAAATCTCCTGCATTCAGCGAAAAAGTTACATCCTCAAGAATTATATGCGAGTCTATCTGAATGTCTACATTCCTGTAATCGATTATGGGCATAGTTGCTTTCTTTGATAATACACTAAATTTAGAAGCTGTTTGAATTTTCTTGAAAAATAATTCCGAAATAAAATTCAAACAACTTCTTAAACGGCAAAGATACAAACAAATGAGCGAAAAACATGAAGTTTACTTCAATGTTTTTTACAGCGAGTGCAGTATATCTTCGCCATTTATGGCAAAAACGCCCATTAAGAGTGGATTATGAATAAATTCGGTTGTTTTTTAGAGCAATCTTCGAATATGTAAACATTTTTACTTACATTTGCTGTAATCAATAATCCATGAAACAAATTCTTTAATTCTACGCTTATGAAGAAAAATATACTCCTCCTGTTTGCGGCATTTATGGCAATATTCGCTGCGGGCGCCAACGACCAATGGCCTGTAACACTGACGACGGCCGACGGACTTCCCGGTGCGAAACCGAAATTCGACAGCACCATTGCAAAGAACATGTATCATTATCATTCTCCGCTTCTTACGTTCGACGAGGCAACCGACAAACTGCGTATCACCGTATGCGAGACAACGTCAAGCGCATCGGCAAAGACAAATTATTCGGGACGCGCCAGCCGCGGCCCGGGATTTCCCTACTTTTCGATTGCCGAACTTCGCGTTTACAATGCCGATGGAGCATCCATCCCCTTTGAAATATCTTCGAACGCCGCCGCTTTAAACTCTTCTGTTGCGGCACTTTGCGACGGAGACAGCATGACATGTTTTCAAAGTACATCCGGAAAAGGCACATTCGACGGCAATTACCACTATCTTGAACTTGAATTCGATGAACCGATAAGCACATTTTCGGTATATTGGTCTTCACACCCGATGAGCAACTCCAACCTCCCCTTGTACGTAGGTCTCACTCCCGGAACAGATTATATGCCTTACCCCGAACAGAGACTCACGCTTGAAAAGATAACAAGCGCGGACGAACTATCAGAGACCGATGCTCTTTTCGTACTCGAAGGCCACAGCCCCGAATGGCACTATTCGTTGTACAACCGTACTCACCCCGGCGGTGGCTTCTTCGAAGCGCCCTGTCTGACAACATCCGCACCTTCGGCGCTGGGCATATTCTCGCTCATTCCCGTAGAAGGCAAGGAGAATACCTACAAAGCGAAATATCTCAACCGCGACTACTATATTGCTAATCCCACATCGCTAATCCCCGAAGAGATTAAGTGGACGACATCCGAGGAGGCTGCTGCCGACATTACTTTCAAACTGATGGACGACGGCAATTTCGAACTCACGATGCCCGACAGAAACCTATTGATTGCGCAGAATGCATACATGCGTATGGCGACTGTAGAAATGAAGGACGACGGGACACTGACAGGTTCGGACGTCCCCATAAGCCCGGTGTTTACACTCTACAAGGCCAAAGTAGACGGAGCAGCATTTGCATGGCGCTTGCAACAGAAGATTGACGATGCGCGTGCAAGATTGGCCAAATACTACTCTTCTTTGGATATTTACGACTGCAACGGCCCTAACCAAGCCCTTGCCGCAGCAATTGCTGCAGCTGAGAAGTGCGTCAACAACACTGCTGTTACTTATCCCGAACTATGTGAAAGAGAACGTCTTCTTAACAAGGATGTTATTGAATACACTGTGGAATATGCCAGCCTTTATATAGACTCCATCGACTGTATATGCGAATGTTTAGCAACCGGCGAGATAGCCGTTTCCAATGCATCCGATTGGCAAAAGGGCACTTACCCCGAAGATATGGAGGAGCGCCTGCAATATTTTATCACCAAGCAGTGCGATATACTGGACAACAGCTCAAATATATCGGATATAGACGAAGCGGTTGCCTCTATTAAAGCTGCAATTGATGCCTTCTGGGCCTCACGTATAGAATATGTAGAGAAATTCCCGTTCATGGTCGGCGCCCCCGACAACAAACTACCCGGCAACCTTGCTTCGCATGGCGGTTATGTGTGGGAATCGCCCTTGTACTACTTGAGCGAGCCTGTATCTTCGCTCCGTTTCACAGTAGTACAGACCGACGGCCCAACAAAATACCTCGGCTACGATGTCCCCTCGATTGCCGAGTTCGAACTGTATGACAACCTTGGCAACAAGATTGAAATCACCGAGGAGATGATAACGATGAACTCTCTGACAACATTCGGAGGCTCATCCCTCAAAGCCCTTGTCGATGGCAAGGCTACAACATTTGCACGCGGTGCATTCGACGCTTCCCGCGCAGATGTTTACAATTATGCCGACAACCCGCAGAACTTCTATCTTGATATTCAGCTGAAAGAGCCTATCAACTGCTTCCGCTATGTGCAGACAGGCTACATTTTGGGCCAGGAGAATCCTGTGAAATTCATCTTCGGCGAGTATGGCGTAAAGGCTGCACCCGACTCAGTGACATACGCCGAAAAGTATGGTGTTGCTGAGATTGAGAAGATAACCGACCTCTCGCAGATAACCGACGACGGCATCTACGCAATCTTCGGTCTCGACGACTGCGACAAGGTAAACTGCCAGGCAGGCAAGGGCGGATTCTATGCCGACACAACCAAACTCTCTGCAACCTTCAACAGCCAGTGTGCCTATACGATAAAGTCGGCAGGCGATGGCAAATACTACATCCGCAGCCTCAGCACCGGCGCATATTGGGGCAGGGAACAATATGCAGTCAGAAGAAGCAATTTCCGTTCGCAAGCGTCTCCTGTTACAATAGCACAGCGCAATGTGGGCAATTTCCCCGGTTCGTTCACCATCTACGAGACAATCGACTATGGCAATTACCCCTACCTTGTATTTGAAGACTGGAGCGGCGAACTTGAACTCAATCCTCTCTCTTCGCTCGAAGAGTGTGAATTTGACGGACAGTGCGACTGGTACATCTACCGCGTGAATGTCGACAACCCCGAACTTCTTGCACTCGATGCTTCAATCTTCTGCGCCAATGAGCTTGGTGTAACCGTAAGCGACGACCCCGGATGCTACGCAGGGATGTCGGCATTTGCCAAGGCGCTTGCCGATGCCGAGAGTGTGGCGGCAGCAGGCGACAGCAATGCAGCCCCTGCTGCGACAGAGAGACTCGAAGCTGCAATAGATGCACTCTCAGCCACTGCTCCCAACCCTGTAGTCGAGGGTATTTATGTGATTGAGAATGCCATGAACCGCTTCGAAATTATCGGTGGCGCAAGAATGGCCATCAACTGCATAAAGGACGACAAGAACCCCGGCAGCTTCATTCATTGTTGGGAGAAGAGCCCCATGGGAGACGAAGCGATAGACTCCTCATTCTGCTTTGAACTTATTTCGGCCGCCGCATCGGACATTGTAGCCGACTGGTTGGCTGCCGGAAAAATTTCGGCAGAGGATGTCAATAACGCCTATTTTATAAGAAACGTAGGTACAGGCCTTTACATTGAAACAACCGAAACACTGAACACCCCTGTCGGTACTGTCGAGGGAGCCGAGCATCCTCTTATAGTAAAGCAGATGGGCGGTGCATCGTTCAAGATATTCTACCCCTCAGTATCAGACAGGACACTTTGCGCCTACAACCATCAGGAAGGTAAAGAGACTATAGGCTATGTAGCATACGAATTTATTCCTTCCAATGTCTCGGCTGCACGTTGGAACCTGCGTCTGCTGTCGAAAAACACTACAGCAATAGAATCTCCTGTAGTAGATGGCGACGAACTTATTTCAGTGAAATACTACACTCCCGGCGGTGTTGCATCCGATGCACCAGTTAAGGGACTGAACATAGTGAAGCGTCTCTATCGCAACGGTGCTGTGAAGAGCGAAAAGATTTTTGTGAAATAGCATAGACGGAAATATAAGAAACTGTTTAACAATAGACAGCGTCGAAATTTCGACGCTGTCTATTGTTATCTGTCCATCCGCATTTGCAATGCGCTTATATAATCCAATTGAACATACATAAACGAAGACCGATGTGCATAGATTCAGAATTATTAGTGTCCGATAAACGTATTTAAGTCGTTTAAAATTCAATATTTAAGTAACTACAAGCCCCAATTCTTTATTAAATAATTATCAAATATATTACCTAAAATGCAACGTTGCATTGCAATGTCGGTGGAAATAAGTAACTTGAAAAGTTGTCCCACTTTAAGCTAATCTTTGGACACATCTTTCAGTTTTTACATTTTGCTAATCTCTTTAAAATAAGAAAC
>JAFYLO010000218.1 GCA_017557045.1 Bacteroidaceae bacterium
CGCACCTCAGCCATATCAAGCAAGCTTGTATGGCGTTCGGTTTGGCGTCGATTGAGTCTATTTTGGCATCTTTTCTTTCTTATTTTTTGGAAATAGCCCGCTATTCCCTGCAAAATGCGAAAGAAAATCTACTCAAAATATATCTCAAATAATTCCGAAATAAAATTCAAACAGCTTCTAAATTAGTAGCAATTTATTCCTTTATTACACAATTTCTTATTATCTTCGCAATCTGAATAATAGTGTATATATGTATAAGGAAAAATATGCTTACTCACTGGAAATGAAGGTACGCGACTATGAGTGCGATCTTCAGGGAATAGTAAATAATGCCAATTATCAGCATTATATGGAGCATGCGCGACACGAATTTCTCGAATCGCTCGGCGAAAATTTCGGTCGTCTGCACGAACAGGGAATCGATGCAATGGTTGCCAAGATAACCATCGAGTATAAACTACCGCTTATCAGCGGCGATAAATTTGTTGTTGGAATCAACCTGAAGCGTCAAGGAGCAAAGATACTTTTTCTTCAGGATATTTACAGGTTGTCCGACGGCAAGCTTTGCACAAAAGGGTGTGTAGAGACAATCTGTGTGCAGAATGGTCGCCTCACCCGTGGCGAACTTTTCGACGAGGTTTTTAAAGACTATTTGTAGAATAAAAATACTTCTTACAATGAACTTTTTAGAAGAATTTTGGCCGGTGGCATTCTTTTTCGTGATTATGGGAATATCATATGCACGTAATGCCGCTAAGATAAAAAGAGAGGCTTCACAGACACCACCTGAGGTGTTGAGTGAGGAGTTTCCTCAGATAGATACACCGGAAAATTTCGAAGAGGCTCCGCAAAGAACACAGAACTTCTTTGAAGTTTTTGGAAAGCAAAAGAGCGAACAGAAACGTCAGAACAGAAAGCCGGCACAACCATCAAGAAAAAGTACGGAAAATACTCCCACGCCTGCTCCTCTTCATGAAGAAAAACAGAAAGAGAGACTTGTCAGCATGAAGAACAAGTCCGAAGCAAAGAGAGCATTCATATACTCGGAAATATTCAACAGAAAATATTAAGAAACACAAATAAACATACAAAATGAACTATCGCATAATAACCGCAGCCGAAGCTGCAACATACATAAACGACGGCGACGGAGTAGGTATCAGCGGATTTACCCTTTCGGGTACTCCCAAGACTGTACTTCCCGAAGTAGCCAAGCGTGCCGAGGAACTGCACGCTGCGGGCAAGCCTTTCAAGATAAACCTCTATACAGGAGCATCTACAGGCGATGCCATCGACGGTGCACTCACACGCGCCAACGCACTCAACTTCAGAGCACCCTTCCTGTCGAACCCCACAGTGCGCACAGCTGTAAACAACAAGGAACTTACATACACCGACCTTCATCTCTCTCTCATGGCTCAGGACTTGCGTTATGGCTTTATGGGTAAGGTCGATGTTGCAATCCTCGAAGCAATAGACATCACCCCCGACGGAAAAGTGTATCTTACAACAGCCGGAGGTATCGGACAGACAGTAGCCAACCTTGCCGACAAGATAATCATCGAGCGCAACACCTTCCACCACACAGAGGGACTGCACGATGTTTACGAGCCTGAGACTCCCCCCTACCGCCGCGAAATTCCCATTTACAAGGCTTCTGACAGAATAGGTAAGCCCTATGTGCAGGTAGACCCCAAGAAGGTTATAGGTATTGTGGAGGTAAATCTCCCCAACGAGCCTGTTGTATTCAAGGAACTTGACGATGTTACCCGCCGCATAGGCGAGAATGTTGCAAACTTCCTCGCAAATGACATCAAGCGCGGTATAATCCCTTCTGTAGGTCTTCCCCTTCAGAGCGGCATCGGCAATGTGGCAAACGCTGTGCTCAAGGCTCTTGAGACAAGCACCGAGATTCCCCCTCTCGACCTCTACTCAGAGGTGTTGCAGGACACTGTGATAGACCTCATGGAGCTTGGTCGCGTAAAGGCGGGAAGTACATGTTCACTATCACTCAGCCAGGAGGGCTTGCAGCGCGTATACGACAATCTCGACTTCTTCCGCGACAAACTTGTGCTCCGCCCCTCTGAAATTTCGAACAGCCCCGAAGTTATACGCCGTCTCGGAGTAATTGCAATAAATACAGCCATCGAGGTCGACCTCTACGGATGCGTAAACTCATCGCACATCGGAGGTACAAGACTGATGAACGGAATCGGTGGTTCGGGCGACTTTGCACGCAACGCATATATATCAATCTTCACCTGCCCCTCTACGCTCAAGGATGGCAAGATAAGCGCCATTGTACCTATGGTGGCACACGCCGACCACTCGGAGCACGATGTGAGAATCGTAGTAACAGAATATGGTGTTGCCGACCTTCGCGGAAAGGGTCCCGACGAAAGAGCAAAGGCACTTATCGAGAATTGTGCCCACCCCGACTACCGCAACCTCCTTTGGGACTATCTGAAGATAAGCAAAAAGGCACACATCAGCCACAATGTAGCGGCATCCCTTGCACTGCACACCACATTCGAGCGTGAGGGAGACATGCGCCTTACCGACTATTCCAAATTCATCTGATACTCCCCCATCCTACCGATGAAAAAGAAACTGGTTACAGAAATGGGACGCATCGGACGCGAGGAATTCCTCGCGTCCGATAAGCTTCCCTTGACGGTTGTTGTCGACAATGTACGCAGCCTGCACAATGTAGGTTCGATATTCCGCACCTCCGATGCTTTTCGCGTGGAGCAGGTGCTTCTATGCGGAATAACTGCTACCCCTCCGCAGGCCGAGATTCACAAGACTGCGCTCGGTGCCGAGGATGTTGTGTCGTGGAAATATTATAAAGATACTATGGATGCTGTCCGCGAACTATCCGAGGCGGGATATGGAATATACGCAATAGAACAGGTCGAGGGGAGTATTCCCCTTCAGGATTTCAGAACCGAGGAGGGATGCAAATATGCTGTTATTCTCGGTAATGAGGTTAAAGGCGTTGGTCAGCAGGTGGTGGATGCCTGCGACGGTTCGATAGAGATTCCGCAGTTCGGCACCAAACATTCGCTGAATGTCTCTGTAACGGCGGGAATGGTCATATGGGAATTTGCCTGCAAGCTCGGATGGGTTAAACGCGGGTAGGTTCAGGCAAACAGCTCCTTAAGCACTTCGGCCGACTTAAGTTCGGGGAAATCGGGAAGATGCAGACGATAGTAGTTCTGTATCACCGTAAGATATTCGTTGCGTGTAGTTCTGTTCATGGATACACGCGACGCTTCGTTATAATCGTATGCCATTAGTGAGAAAAATTCTGCCGCCTGCGTCGCTGTAAGGTAGTTTGCGTGCAGCGGCTGCACTCCTACAAAGCATCCAGCCTGAAGGTCGAAATAGTGCGCTCCTGAGTCGGTCTGCAGATTGGGAGATATTCCCAAAAAACGTGTCAGACGCAGCAGGAACAGCAGATGAAAATTGGCATACTTCTCCTCTGCCCTATCCAGCCACATAAGCGACTCTTCGATAAATGAAAATATAGCCGCATTGTCGCTCTCTTCGTGCAGTGCGCGTGTGAGAAATTCGGCAAGGTAGAGTGTTATTGCCGACTTGTATGGGTCGCATGGGATTGTAGAGTAGAGACACGCCGGGACAACCTCGGAGAGACGGCTCATGGCTCCGCCATGCTTGTATTGTGCCTGAAAGTGCAGTATCGACAGTGGTTGGAAAAGCACGCTTCTCACCTTTGAACGCTTGCTGTGCGTCACCGGCAGCAGAAAGGATACCCTTCCCCTGCTCTCTGTGAATATATCGGCAATCATCAGATTGTCGCTGTATTTCAGTGTGCGCAGCACTATACCCTTGAACTTCTCTACCATACTACTCTGCCCTGCTCATTACCAGTTTGCCATGCTTTATACCCTTTACGGCTATGAGTCTGTCCGACAATTCTGTCAGGCGGAACGCTTCGCCCATAACCGTAACAATATGCAGGCAGAAATTGCTGTTTATAAAGTATTGCGACGACGACAGTATCAACTCCTGATGTTCCTGCTCAATGTCTGCTATGCGTGAGGTTATATCCTTGCGCTCCTTGTCGTACATTATCACTATGGTGCCTGCAACGGTGTGGTTGCACATCCACTTCTCCTCGGCAACATTCTTCTCTATCAGGAAGCGTATGGCCTGCGAGCGGTTGCTGAACCCGTTTTTTTCTACATATTTATCAAGAGATTCGAGAAGCTCATCTTCGAGCGATACTCCGAAGCGTTTCAGTGTCATAATATTTTATGTGGATATGAGAATCTGTTTGAATTTTATTAGAAAATAATTCTATATTTGCGATGAATATTTCGGCTTATTTAACAGAGTTTTTCTCCTTCGCACCTCAGCCATATCAATCAAGCTTGTATGGCATTCGGTTTGTCGTCGATTGAGTCTATTTAATGTTATTGAAGTTGTTTTCACTCACTTTTCAACAACTTTATATTTCTGTTCCGGATGGTTGATCATATCTGGAATAGTATATGTCAAACTGCCTCTTTCACGAAGCGGAGCAACTAAGTCATGTTTCACATAATTATCTGTACGGTTAATTATTTTGGCTATTTCCGAAATACTTCGTGGCTTAATTTTGCATAAATCCACAACAATACCAAGTAATAATTCTTTGTCTCTTGTTCTTTTCCCGATTCGCTCAATCCTGTTCTTTAGGTCGGTGGATAAGAGTTCCAGGGTCGGTGGATTAACATCCAAGCTAGGTGGATTAGGCTCCGAGGTTGGTGGATTAAGTTTTTTAATCCTGGCTTTTAACTCCTCTCCAGCCACATAATATGTTTGATTACTATGTTTTTTAGCCTCCAATAAACAGTAATTTACCATTCTGCTTAAATCCTTTGATGCCCTGACTGACTTAACGCCACTCAATTGGCGGTATGTGATATTATCAATAGCTCCAACCTCACGCACGAAAACCAATGCAAGTTTTTGTTCATCAGAAAGTTCAAAAGATGTAAAGGATTCAAACCATCTAACATCCTCTTCACCTAAGAAATGGTGCAATAGCAATCGTGCTGTAAATTGGTTGCGTGTATGATCAGACTCAAATGTAGGAGGTACCATTTTGGCTTTTTTCATCAATCGCCTCATTGCACCGATACCACTACCTTTTGTTTCAGCAATATTTGTCTCATGGAATATTGCGCTTATAAAAGGATTACGCAATACTGAGCCCGGTTCGCCCAATGCCTCTTGTGCTTTTAACGAGAAACCGGGATTTATAATTTCAATGCGATTGCTATACCTGATAATCTGTATTGGTTGGTTTACTCTATACGTACGATGAATAAAAGCATTTACTATTGCTTCGCGAATTACTTTTTCGGGCATTCCTGTACTTCTTTCTGCTTGAAGTTCACCTTCTGCAAGGACAAAACCTTTTGGTAAATCATCAACTATTGCGTTATAAGCTCTTTTAACGAGAAGAATAAGCGGTCCTCTCATGTCTATCGTATCAAACCTATTGTCTGCATCGGCAATCCAAGTTGTTCCCGGAACTCGTATGTAGTCAATACGCATTGCGGGAGATAAACGCCTTTGCGCCATTGATTTACCAAATACCAACAAACCTGTTTGGGTCAAACGGATAATCCCGTTTGCATCCTTTTTGCATGCACCTAAGGCCAATAGCAAATCTTCGTCTTTATAATCCAGTTCCTCTGCCAAAGGATTAACTTTTTCTCGCAATGTGCGATAGCGACTTATTGCATTTTCGTCCACATCGTCCATTGAAGTATCTGAAATAACAGTACTGTCATAACTTTCACTTGAAGCATAGAATAAAGGCATATCATCTTCAGTACATCTTTGATCTGTGGGCCCGATACGTCTGTAAGCGCCACGAGGCAATCCTTCGTTCTTGAAATAAAGCGGTTTTGAACGTGTATCCAGTTCGGCTACTGACACAACTATAACATTCTTTCCATTTAATTTCTCTATAGAAACATCAGGCCGCACAGCGATATTGAACATACAACTGCATTGTGTGGCAATGTCCGACTGTAATTTATCAGCATCTTCCACTCCAACAGCATTATATGTCTTAACTGCATTTTCATTGGTGATGCCACTGCATTCCACACCAAGTATGATATCTCCACCTCCCATACCCGGTTCGTTAGAGAAGGAACATATAGTTTCCATCAAGCTACGGTCTATTTTAGACCCACTCTTTGCCTCTATACGTTTATCTTCATCTACGTTGTTGAGTTTGTCGAATATGTCTTGAGCTTTTTTCATACGGATGCTCTTTACTTGTTAACTGTTTTTTAAAAAAATATGCCCATGTAATGCGACAGTCCTTTATGCGGTTAAGAAGCTGTTTATACATCAATATCGCCAAACGGCATACTGTGGATACATTTTATATTCATACTCAACTGTTCCACCGAACTTGCACCGGCAAGTACCGATGTTATACCCTTCTGTGCAAGCACCCATGCGAGTGCCATTTCCGATATTGTTTCGCCGCGAGACTCGGCAAAAGCCTTCAATTTTTGCAGATATTGCATCACTTCGGGTGTAAGACGCTCGGCAGTAAGCGAACCTGAGCGCGACATACGCGAACCGGAGGGAATTCCGTTCAGGTAGCGGTCGGTGAGCAGTCCCTGTGCCAGCGGTGAGAAGGATATAAAGCCTATCCCCTTATCGTGACAGAAGTCCAATATACCCTGCTCCTGCGGTTCGCGGTCGAGAAGATTGAGTCGTCCCTGATATATAAGCGGCGGTACATCGCGTGCCGACAGATAGTCGTATGCTACCTTAAGCGCATCGAGCGGCCAGCGCGAAATTCCCACGTATAGTGCCTTGCCCATTCGTACAATATCCACAAGTGCCTGCAGTGTCTCCTCAAGCGGTGTTATAGGGTCGTAGCGATGAATGTAGAAGAGGTCGACATAATCGAGGTTCATTCGTTTGAGGCTCTGGTCGAGACTCGCAAAGAGATATTTCCTCGACCCCCAATTGCCGTATGGTCCCGGCCACATATCGTACCCGGCTTTTGTGCTTATGAAAAGCTCGTCGCGGTAGGCTGCGAAGTCTTCCTTCATCAACCGTCCGAAAAGTTCCTCTGCGGCTCCGTAGGGCGGTCCGTAGTTGTTGGCAAGGTCGAAGTGTGTTATACCGTTGTCGAAAGCGTAGTGCGTTATAGCCCTACTCTTTTCGTATGGGGTGTCGTATCCGAAATTCTGCCAGAATCCGAGGCTTATGCGTGGCAGCATCACTCCGCTGCGTCCGCAGCGTGCATACATCGCTTCGCTGTCAGCATAACGGTTCTCTGAGGCTATATATTGGCTTTTTAGGTTCATAGTCGATGATGTTTTTAGAAGCTGTTTGAATTTTATTTTAATAAGATAGGCTGCACTCGCATTGCAATTGTAAGCAAGCTTACATTGCGCTCGTTTGCACTATCTTTAAATAAGATAGGCGGCGCCTCGGAATAATATTCAAGTAAACTTGATATTCTCCTCTCGGCTTGCACTATCTTTCGGAATTATTTGAGAGCTATTTTGAGTATATTTTCTTTCACATTTTGCAGGGAATAGCGGGCTATTTCCAAAAAATAAGAAAGAAAAGATGCCAAAAGTTGCGATTAAACGAGCGCAATGTGAACTTGTTCACAAATTGCAAAGCGAGTGAAAGCAACTTCAATAACATTAAATAGACTCA
>JAFYLO010000219.1 GCA_017557045.1 Bacteroidaceae bacterium
GAAAGACCACTTGCGGATGTGTAGTGAACCAAACAAAGCGGCGGACAACATCTACGAACTGCTAAACTATAGGAAAATGCCATTCAGAAGGATACGGATTGACAAAAGTTTGTAGTACCCAAAGCCACAAATGAAAAACGGCAAATGACTGAGAGGCAAAAAGAATCATCTGATGATAAGCAAAGTTGGGTTAAAGGGGAGGTGGATTCAAAAACGATAGTTTTTGAAGACGGAGGGGTTTTCCTCGCGTAGTACGGTTTATTGCAATACGTTAGGTTAAGAACCCCCTCCGAACTTTTGTCTCGGAAATAAGTTCTCGTCCCCCTTTAAGAGGGACAGCTTTTTTAAGTTTCTTATTTTAAAGAGATTAGCAAAGGTATAAAAGCTAAAGATGTGTCCAAAGATTAGTTTATCCAAGAGGGAGAGCTGTATCCCTTGTTTTTGAATACGGAGGACTTCAAAACATAAGCAGAATAAAAATTTATCGGACACTAATAATTCTATATAAAAAGTTGGCGACCGTAAAATGCGGTCGCCAACTTTTTATATAGATGTCCGTAGGATTTATTTTCCCATTTCGTCCTCAATAAGTTTGATTTTCTTGAGTACAATTTCGGCCTCGGCCTTGATTTTCTCTACTCTCTGAAGCATTGCATCCACGATGCTTGCGCCTTTTTTGTTAGATGCGCTGAGGAAACCGATGTTGTTTTCGTATGTCTTTATTTCGGCTTTCATAGCTTCGTGCTGACGGATGAGACGCTCGCGCTCGCGTGAGAGATTTTCGCCGCCTTTGCTTATGTTGTTGCGGAACTCTGTGAGTCGGCGCTCGTTGGCACTGATATGCAGACGCTCGTATATTGCATCTATAGTCTGCTTGTACTCTTTGTAGAGCTTGTCTTTATCTCTGAAGGGTACGTGTCCTATCTTGTTCCACTCCTTAGTGAGCTCTGCAAGGGTTGCTTCCTGCTCTTCTGTTGCAGTATCGGCGGTGATAGCCTTCAGGCGCTCTATTATTTCGCGTTTGAGTTTGAGATTTTCAAGCTCTACGCTGCGCTGTGATGATGTAGCTTTATTGCGTCTCTCGAAGAAGTAGTCGCATGCGCCTATGAAGCGTTTCCATAGTGCATCGGAGTATTTCTGGGGGATTGCACCTATGCTCTTCCACTCTTTCTGCAGTGCTGTGAATTTTTCGGCTGTCTCTTTCCAGTCTTCGCTCTCTTTCAGTTGCTCGGCTGCTTCGCAAAGCTGGCGTTTTTTCTCAAGATTCTCTGTGAGTGAACTCTTTACGTTTTTGAAGAATTCGCTCTTTCGGCTGAAGAATTCATCGCAAGCTGCACGGAAACGCTCGAAAATCTTTTGGTTCATCTTCTGGGGAGCGAAGCCTATCTCTCTCCATTTTACTTGGAGGTCGAGTACTTCCTGTGTCTTCTCGTTCCATTGCTGGTAGGTGGTGAGGCTGTCGAAAGGTATCTGCTCTATTGCTTCGCAGATGGCTGTCTTCTTTTCGAGATTTTCACGCTCTTTATCCTTCTTTTCCTCGAAGTGCTGCTGGTGGCGTTTATTTATCGTGGTTGATGCTGTTTTGAAACGTGTCCATATAGATTCGCGCAGTTCGGGTGAAACGGGACCCGCTTCGCGGAATTCTATGTGCAGCTGTTGCAACTGGCGTGAGGCTGATACAATGTCATTCTCTGCTATGAGTGCTTCGGCTGCTTCGCAGATTCTGGTTTTTATCTCAAGGTTTTTCTTGAAGTCGTATTCGCGGAACTCTATGTTGAGTTTGAGCATGTCGTAGAACTGCTCTGTAAGCTGCTGATATTGTTTCCACAAATCATTAGCCTTCTCCTGAGGTATGTTCTTTATCTCTTTCCAACGTGTTTGCAGGTTCTTGAAGTCGTTTACAGAGGGTGAGCCCTGCTCGGCCTTGATTACCATCTCTTTAAGCTCTTCGAGGATGGCGAGCTTGGTCTCGTAGTTGGCCTGCTGCTCTGCTGCCTGCTGCTGAAGCCATGCGTTGCGCTTCTCCTTTATTATGTTCATCACCTCCTTGAACTGTTCTTCGAGTTCGTCTGCTACGGGTGTTGCGGGAGATTCGCTCTCTTCGTCTTCGGCTTTGCGTGCGGCTTCTGCTTCGATGCTACGAAGTTTGTAGAACTGTATCTTCAGTGCGTCTGTTTCGGATTTGTAGTTGAGTGCGTCATCGCTACCGGCAATCTCTTTCAGACGCTCGATTATCTCTTTGCGTGTTATTTGTGCGGGTGCATCTGTCGTAGGTTCTGTACTTGTTGCTTCTGTTACAACTTCTTCTTGCGTAGCGGCATTGATAGCCTGTTCAAGGGTACTCGCTGTGTTCTGCTCTTCGGGCATTGCGGGTTGGATTATTTCACTCATCTGTTTAGTTTTTTGGGGTTTATTTTTGCGAAGATAGTTTATATCGCCAATATAAACAAAATATATTCAGTTTTATTTTAGACGCTGTTTGAATTTTATTGGAAAAGTTATCTGTATTCGCAACTTTATTTAAATAAAATTTAAATAGCTTCTTGCATTTTTCTTCTTTTATGGTATTGTTCAGGACATTAGGTCGCTCAGCAGTTTGGCTATTATCATGTAGAATGTCATTCCGCTGAGGTCGTTGACTATCTGTATGAAGGGGCCTGTGGCGAGAGCCGGGTTTATGTTCATGCGGTCGAGCACAAGGGGAACGAGTGTTCCGAATGCCGAGGCGAACATGATGACAATGAACAGACTTAAGGGGACTGCCAGTGTTACGATGTCCAGCGGGTTATACATGAAGAAATTGTATACATAGACTATGAGCGACAGGATGGTGGCATTGATAAGCGCTACCAGCAATTCCTTCATTATGTGCCCGAATATGTGGCGCGAGTCGAGCGAGTTGTTTGCAAGGCCCTGTACTGCGATTGCCGAGGATTGTACCCCCACGTTACCTCCCATTCCTGCGAGAAGGGGGATGAATAGTGCCATTTCGGGATGGTTGCCGAGTGTGCTTGTGAAGTTGTTGAGCAGAAGCGACGAACCTATACCTCCCAACATTCCTATTACGAGCCACGGCAGGCGTGCACCTGTTTGGGTGAATACGGTGTCGTTTGTTTCGATATCTTTGGTAATACCGGCGTTCAACTGATATTCGTGCTCGTTCTGTTCGCGGATTTCGTCCATGACATCGTCTACGGTAATCTGTCCCAGCAGACGGCCTATCTTGTCAACTACGGGGATGGCCACAAGGTTGTACTTCTCTATAAGCATTGCCACTTCGTCGATGGGGGTGTCTACATCGGCGCTCACCACCTCTTTGGTCATTACGTGCTTGACTTTCACAACGGATGGGCTGGTTACCATCTTTTTGAGGGGGAATGTTCCGCAGAGGCGCTCTTCGTCGTCCACTACATATATATAATAGATGTCGTCGAGGTCTTCGGCCTGGCGGCGCGTCTCCTTGAGACACTCGGGCATACTCCAGTTTTCGTTTACGACTAC
>JAFYLO010000220.1 GCA_017557045.1 Bacteroidaceae bacterium
CCGCGAAGAAGCAATCAAATTCATGGATAGCTTGAAGTTAGCTTGCATCGTGACTCACGTGGCAGACGCCCGCACTTGTGTGCTTCACCCGGCTAGCCATACACACCGCCAGCTCACCGACGAACAGCTGATTGAGGCAGGCGTAGCACCCGACCTCATGCGTCTGTCTGTAGGCATAGAGGATGTCGAAGACATCATCGCCGACCTCGAACAAGCATTCCAGACAATCGGCTGATTCAAGGGGCAGGATTCGTAAAAACAATATTCATGCTGGTTGGAAACTTGACTTCCAACCAGCATAAATTGTATATATATATTTTAGGAATTATTCAGAAAATTATATACCTTTGCGAAGTTGACAACAGAATCCACTCATACTCATTTGTTTAGAACAGAGCCATTCACAAGATCAACAATCAACCGGGTTTAATAAAATTTCAACATATGAAAAAGATTTACTTCATTTCAGCAATCATGATGCTTGTATGCACAGCAATCATGGCCCAACAAAAGACAAGCCTTACAGTACCCCGCCCCTCAGCGCCCGGAGTAGAGTTCAGCAACGGCACCCCCGTCAAGGCAAACAGAAACTTAAAGAAAATAAAGAAAGCCGCAATAGAGACAGCCGAGCAAGTGCCGACAACACTGATTGATGGCGATGTTGCAGGATACACCCCCTACGACACCCTGCTGCTCACAGGCTACGCCACCATTATTGACGGCACAAAAACACGCACCGGCACATACACCTACGACGAATACGGCCACCGCAAACTGGTAACCACCGTCAACAATGGCAACGAATACATCGAAAGATACACATACACCGTCGGTGCATGGAACTACTGGACAAGCCGACTCATAGAAATCAAAAGCTACTACAGCGACGAGTGGTACTTTTCGAGCAAAGAGGAGCGCGTAATAGACTCCAACCGTCGTCTCTCAGTGCAAAAGATATATGACATCGCCGAAGGCACCGGCAACATATACCTTTACCGTGAGAAACATTTCGACCACAGCCACGGTCTCACCGACGACGAATACGACAGGACAAGCTACGGCTATTGTGTAAAGGATGTATCCTACAATTCGGATGGCAGCATCTACAGCAGTTACGAATATGTATGGTTCGAACCTGCCCAAAATTATGTTCTCAAGAAAAGCCAGACCGAATACAGCAAGAAAGAAGCAACATTCGGCAGCGACTATGTAACATACAAAAGCTACAGCCTTACGGACAACGGAACAGCCATGCTCGAAGAGGAGGAGACACACTACTTCGGCAACAAGACAGGTTCACAGCTAAAATACTACAGCAACGGAGAAATCTCATACGCCACCGGTGAATACTACGAAAAGCAGACCGACACCCCCTCAAAGGGCTACACCACCCTTACATATTACCAATACGGCGAATACGAACAAAAATGGCAGCCCGTCAGCCGCAGCATAACCAGCGGAATGATATACGACGAATACGGCTGGCAGGAACAGTTCAAAGTAAACTACTCGATAAAGACCGAGAACTACTACGACGGCGAATGGTTCTTGGAAAACAGCGAAAAAGGCGAATGGCTTTCAAACAACATCTTGAAGACCACAACCACCTACGACGAAACCACAGAAAATGTCTACTATGCCAAGTATGACGAAAAAGGCGAATACATAGGAGGTGTAACATACAATGCCGACGGCAGCTACATAGTAGAGACATACGGCGCATACGACGAAGAAGCCTATGCACTGACCATATATTACACCTATTACGACGCATCGGGTAAAGAGCTGCGCACAATAGCCCGCAAGACAATAAATGTAAACAACAACGAATCTGAAACCGCTTTTGCGTTCTACCTTAAAGAGGGCGACAAACTCACACCCCTGACCGATTACGAGACAACCACCGGATACGGTGTACAAACCCTCAACACAAAATACACCTTCACCGCAGAAGGCATGCCTTTGAGCATAATATACTATATATCAGACAACGATCAGACAGGAGGAAAATACGCACTATACAAAAAGACAGCATACGAATACACCGCAAACGGTTATAAGAAATCGGAATACTACTACTATTACCGTGGCTCGTTCGACGGAACACCCGTAGAAATGCTCGACTGCACAAGCGAATACTACCTCCTCGACAACGGCACATATCAGTACACAAGCTACGAATACGAAGAGGACGGAAGAATAAACTACGGCAGTCGCACCGAGGATACCAAAGACATGGTAAGAAAAACATACAGCTACAACACAGAAAGCAAAACCTTCGACCTTCAATACAAAGAGTGTCTTCCCATAGAAACCAAAGCCGCCGACGGAACAATAACACGCATCGACCGCACATTCGACGAGAACGACAATATCGTAAATCTCAGCAAGAGCGAAGAGTACCGCGCCGGCAACAAGAGCATGTCTGCCTCTTACTATTGGGACACAGCAGCAAACAAATGGGTAGGCTCCCACAAAAGCTACAGAGAAGAACATTGGAATATACACTTCAGCTACTCTGCTCCCGTAGACCCCACTACACTCTACAACGACGAATATCTGTCAATGAATGAAAGTCATGCGCAAAATATGCGTACATACAGCACCTACATCGACTACGAGTGGGACTACGAAACAGACAGTTGGATAAAAGTGTATGGCGTAGAATATGATTTCGACATAAATGACAACATCTTTGTAAGCACACACATAAGATTCGACAGAAATTTCAAAGAAACAACAAAAACCACAATCACCGGCAACCCCGCGAACGGACTTTACGAAAAGCGCGAAGAGGTAACAACTATTGAGGACAGCGAATCCAACGAAATAGAGACCACAAGCACTGTATATACATACAAATACAACGCAAACAATATTTTGTCCGAAGAGACGATAGAGACCACAGAGCCCGACGGAACAAAATCGACCAAGCGCACAGTGTATGAATATACCAACAGCAAAGTATACCCCACCAATATTGCCGAAATAGAGACCGATGGCGATACAGTACAGGTATCAGGCCTTGCAATCACCGCAGCCGACGATGCACAGCTGGTGCTCTACACCGCCAACGGAGCAAAGGTGGCAGAGGCATACGGAACAATTACTGCACCCCAAGCGGGAATGTATATTGTGAAATGCAACGGCAAAGCCTTTAAAGTAACACTCATATAAGAAACACCACCCACACTGAAGCGGCAGAGGCGTTTATACAGACCTCTGCCGCTTCCTTCATTACAGACACACCATGCACCCACAACTTCTCGAATACAATCTCCACCCCGACGTAACAGCCTTCTCCACCATGCGTGACGGAGGAGTGGGCACCGGCACATACTCATCGTTCAACATCACCCACTACTGCGGCGACAGCCCCGAAAATGTAGCTGCCAACCGTGCACTGCTGTGCGAAAAGTTGTCAATAGACGACACCCACCTTATACTTCCCCATCAGACACACGGCACAGAAAGGCTGATGATAGATGCCGCGTTCCTCGCCCTCGATAAAGAGACACAGGCCGAGAGACTCAAAGGAGTAGATGCCATCTACACCCGCGAAGCAGGAATCTGCATAGGCGTCTCCACCGCAGACTGCGTCCCCATACTCATTTACGACGACACCACCCGCACGGCAGCAGCCATCCACGCAGGCTGGCGCGGCACACTTAACCGCATAGTGGAAAAGACAGCCTCTGAAATCTCCCCCGACCTTACAAAGGCAAGAGCTGTGATTGGCCCCTGCATATCGCTCGATGCATTCGAAGTAGGCGACGAAGTGTACGAAGCATTCAGCAGCGCAGACTTCCCCATGCACCTTATAGCCAAGCGCTACACAGAAAAGTGGCACATAGACCTGTGGGAAGCCAACCGCCTGCAACTGCTCGCCTGCGGCCTGCGCCCCGAAAATATCATCCTCAGCGGAGTATGCACATACACCTCGCACGACAGATTCTTCTCGGCACGCCGTTTGGGAATAAAGTCGGGGCGTATATTCAATGGAATAATAGTGAGATAATGAGTCCTAAAGGAGTTCCTCCCTTTAAAAGGTAGTTACTCATTGCAAACTTCGTTTTTTGAAACCACCTCCTCATAGACAAGAGGAGGAATATATTACAAATGCTTTTTACTCATTACACTCAATACAATGCGTAATAAAACAGAACAGAACAACATGAAGTTAGCAAGAGTAAATAGCTCTCCCTCTTGGATAAGAGGGACATTGCGTAATAAGCAATGTTTGCGACGACGGGAGCTTTAGCTCCCCAAAGGAGTGCCGAGCGTAAAGTGAGGCTTAGAACGGGGGAGGGAGTTTGAATGAACACACTAGCTAAATACTCAAACTCCTCCGTCTTCAATCACTCACGCGATTGAAGCCACCTCCTCTTAGCCAAGAGGAGGAGTTTTATGCACGTCTTTTAAAAAACATACTTTAAAAGCTGTCCCTCTTAAAGGGGGACGAGAACTTTTTTCTCGGAAAAAAGTTCGGAGGGGGTTCTTTACCTATCGTATTGCAATAAACCATACTACGCGAGAAGAAAACTCCTCCTCTTGGATAAGAGGGAGAGTTGTTTCCTTGTTTTTGAAGACACTCTTCAACCTTAGAGGAGGAATATAGAAGCCTTTCAAAGCAGCAGGTGAACAAACCTCCCGCCTTCCTTGTTCAAAGCAACGATGAACCAAAATAAATATATTATGAGCGAAAGAATAGTTGTAATAGGCAGCTGCAACACCGACATGGTTATAAACATGGAACGGCTGCCACTTCCGGGCGAAACAATCATCGGAGGCAATTTCTTCATGAATGCCGGCGGAAAGGGAGCCAATCAGGCTGTAGCAGCAGCCCGTTTGGGCGGCAACGTCAGCTTCATGGCAAAGGTAGGCAACGACCACTTCGGCAGCCGCTCCATAGAGCAGTACAAAGCCGAGGGAGTGAATGTGGAACATATTACAGTAGACAACGACCTGCCATCGGGCGTAGCACTGATAATGGTCGACTCACATGGCGAGAACTGCATAGCCGTAGCATCCGGAGCAAATGCCCTGCTCTCGCCCGCCGATGTCGAACGGGCCAAAGAGATGATAGAGCAAGGCGACATTGTGCTCATGCAGTTGGAGACACCTATGGAAACAGTGGAGTATGCCGCACATCTTGCCCACGAAAAAGGCAAAAAAGTGATTCTCAACCCAGCGCCTGCAATGTCGCTCTCCGACGCACTGCTCGGCAACCTCTACATGCTGATAGCCAACGAGACAGAGACAGAGTTCCTCACCGGAGTGAAAATCACAGACATGGAGAGTGTCTGTCGTGCAGCCGACGTCATCAGCGACAAGGGAGTGAAGAACGTAGTAATCACCCTCGGCTCAAAAGGAGCATTCGTGAAAGAGAACGGCACCTACCACAAGGTACCCGCCATCAAGGTAAAGGCAGTGGACGCAACAGCCGCCGGCGACACCTTCTGCGGCGCCCTCTGCGTGGCACTTGCCGAACGCAAAGGAATACTCGAAGCAGTGGAATTTGCCAACAAATGTGCCTCGGTAACGGTAACGCGCATGGGAGCGCAGTCGTCGCTACCCTATCGTGCAGAGATAGATAAAATGAAGTAGAACAATTATTAAGAACCGATATTATGTTTATAGTAGACAATTATCTCCTCGCGGTTATACTCTGCTTCGTTACAATGCTCTGCTGGGGCTCATGGGCAAACACCCAGAAACTTGCGGGCAAGACATGGCGTTACGAACTCTTCTATTGGGACTACGTGATAGGCATCCTGCTCTTCTCGATAGTACTCGGCTTCACACTCGGAAGCATGGGCGACGCAGGCCGCAGTTTCGTCGACGACCTCGGGCAGATAACCATAGGCAACTATCTGAGCGCCTTTGTCGGCGGAGCAATCTTCAACCTCGCCAACATACTGCTCTCGGCAGCCGTGTCGATGGCAGGACTCGCAGTAGCCTTCCCGCTTGGCGTGGGCATAGCCCTTGTGCTCGGAGTGTTCATCAACTACTTTGGCGACCCTAAAGGCGATGCGACCATGCTCTTCTTCGGCGTAGCACTGGTGATGATAGCCATAATACTCAACGCAATGGCATCCGGGAAGATGGGCGGTGCAAACAGCGGCACAAACAAAAAAGGCGCCATAGTAGCAATACTCGCCGGAGTACTCATGTCGTTCTTCTATCGCTTTGTGGCAGCAGCGATGGATCTCAACAACTTCGAGTCGCCCACACCGGGCATGGCAACCCCCTACTCGGCATTCTTCATCTTCTCGGTGGGAATCTTCGTCAGCAACTTCCTGTTCAACACCATCGTCATGCGCCGACCGTTCGTAGGCTCCCCCGTCACCTACAAGGAGTACTTTGCAGGACGCCCCGCAACACACCTCGTAGGCATCTTCGGCGGCGTTGTCTGGGGACTTGGAACAGCACTCAGCTACATAGCCGCAGGCAAAGCCGGAGCAGCAATCTCGTACGCGCTTGGGCAGGGCGCACCGATGGTAGCCGCACTATGGGGAATCTTCGTCTGGAAAGA
>JAFYLO010000221.1 GCA_017557045.1 Bacteroidaceae bacterium
TGCTATTGATAAAGACCATATAGGATTCATTGTTGCTTTGTATGAGTATGGATGTTCTACTAAGGCTTTACTACTGGAACGTCTGTTTTATTGGATGAAAAAAGCTGCAGAACATGGTGAAAAATATGCTAAAAAGAAAGTCTTGGAAGTTGAAAGACGTATTGAAAAGGAGAAAAAATAAGGTGCGGAGCATAAAAATTAAGCACACTCCGTCCCTTCGCGTTTGCATCGCGAAGGATTGAGTATAAGCATCTGCGATGCGCTGAAACGCGAAAATATTTACACAATAGAATTTCTGTAAAAGATTGATTATATCCACAACAATATTGCAGGAACTGAAATTATCCCGAATAAACGGATCTGTTTCCGCTTATGCAGGTTCAATTGGATTATCTGATGCAAACGCATTGTAAATGCTAATACTCAATACATCCGCATTATAAATGCGGATGGACAGGATGGACAGGAGGTGATTTCTCCAGAAGCGGACAGTAATAAAATTATTGGTGTCAGCCTAATTTTTATCATGCTTATGTTTTGGAACTCCTCCGTCTTCAACCGCTGACGCAGTTGAATCCACCCACCTCAAAAGGAAGAATACAAACAGCTTAAATCATTGATGTACAACGCCCTCCCTCTTGAATTACCATTAGAAAAATGCATCCAGCACTTGCCTGAAGATGTCATTGGGCGATACCTTATTGAAAAGATTCATGCAACTCTGAAGTTTTACCACATCAATATGACTTCCCATTATGACATCGATATCGCGCTGACCACGATGAGCCAGTAAGGCTTCACTAATCTCTCTCAATCTGGCACCCAATACGGGGTGTGCCAAATAGGCGGCAGCCTCCTCTACACCATCAAGACCGTAGTATTTAGAGTTGTAGCTATGCCCCAATCCCTTGCGTTGAGGAAAGATGTACCATATCCAATGGCTCTGTTTTTGTCCGTTCATGATTTCGCTGAGTGCAATATTGTAGGAGTGTGTTTGTGCATTAACGAAACGATCAAGATCAAACACTCGGGATTGAATCGTTCCGATGACATCCCAAAAAGATTTAGGCAGGGAGACATTGTCCAACTCCTTGCACGCTTGGAACAACGGAGCAATCTCTCTCGGACTATATCCTGCTATGCCACAGCCGATAGGTGTGACCAAGAAATGCATCTGTGGGTTCTGCCTGGCAAATTCACAGAACAGCCTTACATCCTTCTCCATGTCGGGGATACCGCTCATTGAGTTTATCGCATAACTCTTTCCCTGTAGTCCATGCCCTTGCCCCATAACGGCACCAAAGTTAAGAACCGCCACCTTGGCAGCACCACCATAATGCAGCCCCTGGGCATTGGAACCAAACACGAACACCTCATTACCGGCAAGTCGAGAGATATGCTGTGGAGTAACCCTGCTTTGAGGATTATTGGTAGAGGCATCTAACTCCTTCAACAATTCGGCCTCTACCACACTCTTCTGCTTCTTCCACTCTTGCAAGAACTCTGACATATCATAGCGGATATCTTTTAGTTCCTCCTTCTTGAAGAAACCGCTTTTGACAACGTACTCATCCACCTTTTTCTTCACAGTGGCCTCCGTCTTATGCACCGCCATCTTTTTGGGGTCGAGTTTAAAGTCAAACAATCGTCCTACTTTTTTGCCGTTAACAACCTCGAACTTAATCGCTGTAATCTTTACCAACATATCTACGTTCCTTTAAAATGTAATTTTTTTCTTATCAAACACTCTCAACGCAAGGCACTAGCAAAGGCAGAACCCTGCACATCATTTCTCGTAGCCAGTGCAAACCCGACCGTCTTTCGGGAAATATATAGGTCATGGTGCTTTTGGCAAAATCATTGTGCTCCGCCTATCAATAGACAACTTGCATAGTTGAGCACGGCGACATTTTTCCCGTTATAGACTTTGGCTGCTTAGAAGTTACGCTTTCCCGACACGATGTATCTCGTACAACTTGCCATATATCTACTATTAAAATTCCAATCTATATCCTTTTTGTTTCATTTCCTCGTATTTCTCGGAATTGAAGCGATACAGTTTGGCTTCACGCTTAGAAGTGGGCCAAACGGTTTCATCCAGTTCGGTAAGGATTTCAAGGTGGAGCATCTTCTTAGCGAAATTTCTGCGATCGAAGCTTACCCCCAGTATAGCCTCATAGAGTGCCTGCAACTCCTTGATGGTAAACTTCTCGGGAAGAAGTTCAAACCCAACAGGCTGGAAGTGAATTTCCTCGCGCAATCGCTGCGTAGCCATCCTGAGGATATAGTCGTGATCGAAGGCCAATGATGGAATCTCACTCAGAGGAAACCAACAGGCCGAGGCCGCATCGTCACCCCCATACACATTCTGTATCTTCACCAAGGCATAATAGGCGATAGTAATAACCCGTTCGCGTGGATCGCGACGAGGGTCACTGAAGGTGTGGAATTGCTGGATGTAGGCATTCTCCAATCCTGTTTCCTCTCTCAGTTCACGCAAGGCGCCCTCCTCAGCCGTCTCGTCCATCTTGAGAAATCCTCCCGGGAGCGCCCATCTCCCCATGTAAGGTTCGATACCTCGCTCGACAAGCAACACCTGTAACTCTCCTCCATCGAAGCCGAATATCACGCAATCAGTCGTCACAGCCGGGTGAGGATATCTGTAGCAATACTGTTCTGCCATATAACAATCTTATCAACTTGTGTAATAATTACACCACAAAGATAGAGACAAAAATTTTATATACCAAACAACGCGGTGTAAATTTTACACAAGAATGATAATTTATTGCATTTAGCTACAAAACAGGAGCATAAAAGGTGTCAAATTACCAATGAGTTGATTAGTCTTGTATCCCTATCGTTTATTAAAAGCACACTGAACAAAAAAAGATTCCCATACTGAACCAATCAGTAATGGGAATCTTTTCATTTGGAATATTTCTACAAGGAACTACCCCTAAGAATTATATCATATTCTTGGTAACATCAACATCCATAGTGATGCACCGCAGACTTTAGTATGCTCTTGCAAAGAGTACGCGCTGAGCCGAGGGCTTGCCTGTTACCATGCAGACACCGGGAGTCTTGTCGCCCGACAAGGGGATACAACGTATTGTTGCCTTTGTCTCTGCCTTGATGAGTTCCTCTGTTTCGGGGGTACCGTCCCAGTGTGCGAGAATGAATCCGCCCTTCTCTATCTCCTGCTTGAACTCCTCGTATGTATCTACAGTGCGGGTATTCTCTTCGCGCATCTTCAGTGCCTTGTGGTAGATATTGAGCTGGATCTCGTCGAGAAGCGCCTTTACAAATTCTGTGATTCCTTCGATGGGGCGGGTAATCTTCTCTAGTGTATCGCGGCGCATAACCTCTATTGTGCCATTCTCAATATCGCGTGCTCCGAGTACAAGACGAACGGGCACACCCTTAAGTTCGTAGTCTGCGAACTTGAATCCGGGACGACGGTTGTCGGCTCTGTCGTACTTAACGCTGATGCCGAGTGCCTTAAGCTCGTCTACAAGCACATTCACCTTGCTGTCTATCACTGCAAGCTGCTCGTCGTTCTTGTAAATGGGAACAATAACCACCTGAATGGGGGCAAGTGCGGGAGGAAGTACAAGACCATTGTCGTCGGAGTGAGTCATGATGAGAGCACCCATAAGACGGGTAGATACACCCCATGATGTTGCCCATACGTATTCGAGTTTGTTCTCCTTGTTAATGAACTGCACATCGAATGCCTTTGCGAAATTCTGTCCGAGGAAGTGCGATGTTCCGCATTGCAGAGCCTTGCCGTCCTGCATCAAGCCCTCGATGGTGTATGTCTCCAACGCTCCGGCGAAACGCTCGTTTGCAGATTTCACACCCATCACCACAGGTACTGCCATGTGCTTGTTGGCAAATTCGTTGTACACGTGGAGCATGGTGTTTGCCTCCTGCTCAGCCTCTTCGCGTGTGGCGTGTGCAGTGTGTCCTTCCTGCCAGAGGAATTCCGCTGTGCGCAGGAAGAGACGTGTGCGCATCTCCCAACGCAATACGTTTGCCCACTGGTTGCAGAGGATGGGAAGGTCGCGGTAGGACTGTATCCAGTTCTTGTATGTACTCCAGATGATAGTCTCCGAGGTGGGACGGATAATCATCTCCTCTTCGAGTTTTGCAGCAGGGTCTACAACCACACCCTTGCCATCTGAAGAGTTTTTCAGACGGTAGTGTGTTACAACTGCACACTCTTTTGCGAAGCCTTCAACATGATCGGCCTCACGGCTGAGGTAAGACTTGGGGATAAGCAAGGGGAAATAGGCATTTGAGTGCCCAGTCGCCTTGAACATATCATCGAGGATGCGCTGCATCTTCTCCCAAATTGCGTATCCATAAGGTTTTATGACCATACAGCCGCGCACTGCCGACTGCTCGGCAAGGTCAGCTTTAACTACCAGTTCGTTATACCATTGTGAGTAATTCTCACTTCTTTTTGTCAAATCTTTAAGTTCTGCCATAGTATGATAGCTATATATTATTCTGCATTATTTACGAACTGCAAATTTAATCAGAAACGTTGAATTTACGAAAAAAACAGCAAATGATTGTTTACTTTATATACAAATTACATTATCTTTGCAAATGTGGCCGATGTTTAACAGGCCATTATCGTACAATAAAAACAGTTATAACAATAAAAGCTAAACAATTATGAAAGCAAAATCATTAAAGTTATTCAGCATTGTGCTTTGCGCTCTTTTTGTGCTCAGCGGCTGTCAGAGTATGAACAACACAGCTAAGGGTGGTCTTATCGGCGGTGGCGGCGGTGCTGCTCTCGGTGCACTCGTAGGTACATTGGTAAGCGGAAGAAGCGACAAGGGCAAAGGTGCTGCCATCGGTGCTGCCATCGGCGCTACTGTAGGTGCAGGTACAGGTGCCATCATCGGCAAGAGAATGGACAAGGCTGCCGACGCTGCAAAGCAGGTTGAGAATGCAACAGTTGAGACTATCACCGATGCCAACAACCTCACAGCCGTTAAGGTTACATTCGATTCAGGCGTTCTTTTCGCTACAAACAAATACGACCTCAACAGCAACGCAAAGAGCAACCTTGCTGAGTTTGCAAAGATTCTGAAGGAGTACAACGATGCCGATGTTGCCATCTATGGCCACACCGACTCAACAGGTAGCGACGCCATCAACGATCCCCTTTCTGTAAACCGTGCAAATTCCGTTGCCAACTATCTTAAGTCTCTCGGCGTATCAGCCAACCAGATCAAGAGCGTAGAGGGTAAGGGTTCAAAAGAGCCTGTTGCAGACAACTCAACAGCTGCCGGTCGCAGCCAGAATCGTCGCGTAGAGGTTTATATGTACGCGAGCGAGGCTATGATCAATTCAGCGAACAACGGCACACTCAAGTAATTGCAGGGAACTGCTGCCCGGTGATACACTGACTGATTGATTTTATCTTCACCGGACATACTGTTCCACTACAATAAAACACCTCGGCAGATTATTTTGCCGAGGTGTTTTTATTATGTAACATTGTCTGAAAAGCCGTATTATATATTCTTCTTCTGAACCACCTTTGTACCGGGAGCGACATTCTCCATAAGCCATATATTGGCACCGATTACCGCATCCTTTCCAATGGTTACGCGACCGAGGATTGTTGAATTTCCGTACACAATGACATTGTCTTCGAGGATAGGATGGCGGGGAATACCCTTTATGGGGTTGCCATTCTCGTCAACAGGAAAACTCTTTGCTCCGAGCGTAACACCCTGATAGAGCTTCACATGATTGCCTATTATACATGTCTCTCCAATCACCACTCCCGTACCGTGGTCTATGGCGAAATAGTTTCCGATGGTTGCACCGGGGTGAATATCAATTCCAGTCTCGCTGTGCGCAAGTTCGGAGATAATTCGTGGGATTAAGGGTACTCCTATCTCTATCAATTTGTGCGCCATGCGGTAGTTGCCTATTGCTTTTATTGCCGGATAGCAGCTTATTATCTCTCCGTAGCTTTTGGCGGCAGGGTCACCGTCGTACATCGCAACAACATCCATCAGCAGACTGCGGCGCAGTTCGGGGAGGGACTCCACAAATTCCACAGCCATAGTCTTTGCCATCTTGCGACGCTCTTTTTTGCCTTCGACATTGGCGAAGCATAGTCCTGCATGAATCTGTTCGCAAAGAAGATCGTAGACACGTGCCACATTAAGACCTGTCCTATATTCGAGTGTGCTGTCGTCCTTATATGCATCGCCGAAGAATCCGGGAAATACTATCGAGCGTACAAGTTCCACTACATCGGAGAGCACTCTGCCTGAGGGCATAGGCTCGCCATCGTGATGCGACTCTGAAAGTACCTCGCAGAGACTGCACTCGGTCAATGCCTTTACCGTTGCCGGCAATATTTTTGTTATATCTTTCTTTTCCATAATCATTCGTAATTAAGAAACTGTTTAAATTTTATTTCGGAATTATTTGAGAGATATTTTGAGTAGATTTTCTTTCGCATTTTGCAGGGAATAGCGGGCTATTTCCAAAAAATAAGAAAGAAAAGATGCCAAAATAGACTCAAATAAGCCGAAATGAACATCGCAAATATAGAA
>JAFYLO010000034.1 GCA_017557045.1 Bacteroidaceae bacterium
CGAGAACCGCGACACCTATTGGGCACCGCTTGCAAATATGCTCGACAACAAGATTGCAATGCATAAATTCTATCTTGGTTTCCTGTCACAGATGTATCTCTTTGCAGGCAACGGCATTGACGGTTGCCCCGAGAGCCACCGTTTCCACAGTGCCATAAGCGAAACCGGCGGTAGTGGAATAAACTACCCGATAAACCCCAACTATGTGGCCTGCCTTATCCCTTATAAAGAGGGTGAAAAGGACAGAACCATTGTGCCTGAATTTGCAGCTACGGGTAGCTCGTTGCGCTATACATTGGTGCAGGGATACAGCGAAAGCAAGCAGTTCTACTCGCCCGACTACAGCAAGATGCAGCCACAGAAGAATGACTACCGCCGCACACTCATTTGGGTGCCCCAGGTTGAGATAAACGAAAATGGCGAGGCCATTGTAGAGCTCTACAACACAAACAACTGCTGCAATATTGTTGTGGATGTTACAGGACGATACGGGACATCACTCTACAGCAATAACGCCATAACGACAACAAGACTCAACGGTGCAAGCGAAAAGCAGAATGTACAACCACTGCAGAAAGCCGAACAGAAAGAGAGGACACTGACTCCGGAAGAGGAGGCTGCCTGCGCCTGGGAGCACCAGAAGGGTGTAATATACTTCAACAAAGGCAACTACAGGGATGCCGTGACTATTTTTGCCGAACTTGTGCAATATAAATATGCTCCGGCAATGTATTATGTTTCGCTCTGTTACCGCGACGGCAAGGGCGTGGGGAAAAACCCGACTGCAGCGATGAAGTTCCTGTTCGAAGCGGCAAAACGCAACTATGGCACTGCGCAATATGAGTTTGCTATGGCTTTGGAAAAGGGTGATATAATTGAGCGAAACGACTCGCTCGCGCATCAATGGTTGGAAAAGGCTGTTGCAAACAATGAACCACGTGCGCTGCTTGAGATGTCGCACCGCTACCGCGATGGAAAGTTTGTGGAGCAGGAGAGCCAAAAGAGCGAAAAACTGCTGAAACAGGCTGCTGAACTACAAGAGCCTACTGCACTGTTCGAGTATGCAGAACTGCTGATTACGAATGGAAGGAATGGTTTCCGATATATGGAGGCGGCGGCCGATTTAGGCAATGAAAAGGCTATGATATATATGTTTGAGTACCTTGACGGTGAAAAGAGATACAAGGAGGCTTATAGATTTGCCAAGGCTCTTTCAGAGGCCGGCAACCACGAAGGTACAAGACGTATGGCGGATTACTACTACGAAGGTAAGGGAGTGTCACGCGACAAGGGCCTTGCCAAAGACCTATACTATGATGCATCAAGAGCCGGAAACAAAGTGGCTAAAGAAAAACTGAGAAATTTGTAGAAAAGCCGGTACATTTTTTGTTATTTTGCAAAGGCAAACAAAGAACAATGGATAATAGCAACAACACAGGGAATAGTGTCCTACAACTAAGATGTGAGCCTATTGAATATGTAAGAATAGGCTTTGTGGGGCTTGGCGTGCGCGCAAAACGCGCCGTGCACCGTATGATGCACATTGACGGTTGCGAGGTTGTTGCTTTGTGTGACTTTGTTGAGGAAAATATAAACGATGCCAACGGGATAATTGCGAAATCGGGGCACGCTGCACCTGTTACATTCACAGGTGAGGACGGGTGGAAAAAATTGTGCGAGCTACCCAATGTAGACCTTGTCTATATATGCACCGACTGGGCAAGTCACGCCGATATTGCTGTGTATGCAATGCAAAATGGCAAGCACGTGGCGACGGAGGTTCCGGCAGCAACGACAATTGCCGATTGTTGGAGGCTGGTAGACACTGCCGAAGCTATGCAGCGCCACTGCATAATGTTGGAGAACTGTTGCTATGACGAATTTGAATTGTGTACCATAAATATGGCACAGCAAGGAGTGCTTGGTGAGATTATTCACGCCGAAGGCTCATACTTGCACGACCTGCGCGAACGCATATCATCAAACGACAACGGCGAACGCAAATGGAGTAACTGGCAGGTGGATTTTATGGGCAGACACAACGGAAATCCATACCCTACACACGGCCTGGGCCCGGTAGCTCTTGCAATGGACATCAACCGTGGCGACAGGATGAAGAGTATTGTTTCCGTTTCGTCAATGCGTGTCGGTGACAAGGATAGCCTCAACGGCACAATGAACAGTTCGCTTATAACAACCGAGAAAGGAAAGACAATTCTTGTACAGCACTGCATATCGTTACCGCGCCCATACAGCCGTTCGTTCCTTGTGAGCGGAACAGAGGGTTTTGCACAGAAATATCCTGTACCAATGTATGCCTTTGCGCCCGAGAGCGAGAATATGATAACCGGCGGTGAGTGTGAGGAACTGATGGAGAGATACAAGCATCCGTTTGTTGCTGAATACAAGGAACGTGGAACAGAATTATGTGGCAGACGCTGGATTGACTATGCAATGGACTGCCGTCTGATACACTGCTTGCGAAAAGGACTTCCACTTGACATAAACGTGTATGATGCAGCACTATGGAGCAGCCTTGTTGAACTGACCGACACATCGGCAAACAATGGCGGTGCACCGGTGGAAATACCCGACTTCACACGCGGGAAATGGAAGATTTAAGAAATCTACGGAATTGGCGTATTTTGTTGATTTTGTAGACAAAAACTCTAAGCAAATCCCTGTTTTTCGTCTAAATTGTAATTTTTTTCATCATTTATACACTTTTTTGGCAAATAGATTTTGCTATATTGTTAAAAAAGAGTAATTTCGCGCTCCGTTTTTAAGAAATCTGCTTGAATTTCTTTTTTTATAAAGGATTCATATCACGAGAGATATACTTTTTTTACAATATATATATACGATGAAAGTTAAATTTTTGATGTTCGCATTGGTTGTTGCTTTTGGCGCAACTGTTAATGCACAGGAGGTTAGTGAGAAGGAAGTTAAGTGTGAGAAATGCGTAAACGCTGCTGCAGGCGAGAAGGCTGCTGTTAAGGGCGCAGGAGCAAAAGAGGCTATCAAGGTTGCAGGTCCAAAGGCTGCCGGAGAAATGGGCGCAAAGAAAGAGGCTTGTGGCAAGGCTGCACAGAGAGAGGCTGGTCCAAAAGAGGCTATTAAGCTTGCTGGTCCTAAGGCTGCAGGTGCAAAAGAGGCTGTAGACCTCGCAGGTCCAAAGGCTGCTGGTGAGAAGGCTGCTCCAGGCAAGGCTGCCGTTAAAGGCGCTGGTGCGAAGGGTACTATCAACCCTGCAGGTCCTAAGGGAGCTGGCGCAAAGGGCGCTGGTGAGAAGGCGGCTGTAAAGGGCGCAGGCGAGAAGGCGGCTGGTGACAAGGCTGATGCAAAGGCTGAGGCTAAGGCTGCTAAGGAGGCCGAGAAAGAGGCTAACAAGCAGGCTAAGAAGATCAAGAAGCAGAACAAGGAAGCTGAGAAAATGCGCAAGGAGGCTGCTAAGAAGTAATTACACTTTAATAATAAAAAAGACATCAACTTCAATTGAAGTTGATGTCTTTTTTATTTTATATTGCCGTTGAGCATATAAATTATCAGCCGCGCTTTGCCTTTATAAACACTGCCACAGTGATAACGATAGTGAGCACACCACCAAGGATATATGCCAAAACGCGGTTATCCATACCGCACATCATTGGCGAAATGAAAATATAGGATGAGCAGACGTATGTCATTATCAACGCCGGCACTGCACCTATTACAATAGGCTTTTTAATGCGGAACATATATACGGTGATACACCACAGCGTGAGCACCGCCAATGTCTGGTTACACCACGCGAAGTAGCTCCATATTGTCTGGAACGGCAAGGCAAAGATGATGAATAGAGCTACTGCGAACAACGGCAAGGACACAAGCACGCGCTTGAGAAGGCTCTTTTGGGAGATTCCGAACATATCGGAAACAATAAGCCTTGCACAGCGGAATGCGGTATCGCCGGAGGTCACGGCACAACCCACTACACCCACAAGGACACAGGTAGCGATAACAGGTCCGAGAGTGGTTCCTGTTATTACATCTACCATCTTGGCAGCACTGCCACCATATTCGGCAATAGCAGCGTTCAGCCCCTCTACTCCGCCCCAGAATGCCATACCTATGGCAGCCCAGATTAGGGCAATGATACTCTCGGCAATCATTGCTCCAAAAAATATGCTGCGTGCCTGTTTTTCCGAAGTCATACAACGCGCCATCATTGGCGATTGTGTGGCGTGGAATCCCGACAATGCGCCACAGGCGATGGTTGTGAAAAGCATTGGCACGATGGGGAATTTTTGCGGGTCGGCAATGCCATTGCTCAACGATGTGAGTTCGGGTATTGTATAGACATCGCTCTTGGTCAAAAGAATGAAAAGGATACTCAATGCCATAATGAGCAATGCAACACCGAATATCGGGTAGAAACGGCCTATGACTTTGTCTATGGGAAGCAGGGTTGCCAGAATATAATAGATGAGTATCACAGCAAGCACGGCAAGGAGTTTCCACGTTGTGGTGCCGAATGCAATGCCCTCGAGCAATGGCAATGAAATGTTGGATGCCACAAGTTCTGCCGGCTGCGACATAAACACTGTACCCACAAGCACCATAAGGAACAGTGAGAACATTCGCATAAATACTTTTGTTCCGTTACCAAGATACTTGCCTATGATTTCGGGCAGGCTCAGGCCATTATTCTTCAGTGATATTACACCTGATATAAAATCGTGCATCGCACCCATAAATATACCACCGAGTGTTATCCACAGGAATGCTACCGGTCCATAGGCTGCACCAAGCAGTGCTCCGAAGATTGGGCCAAGACCGGCGATATTGAGCAATTGGATGAGAAAAACCTTCCAACGTGGCAAAGGAAGATAATCAACACCATCGTACATTGTCTTTGACGGTACTGGATTTGCAGGGTTTATCTCACAAGTCTTTTCAAGATATTTACCATAAGTAAAATATGAAATCACAAGAGCCACAAGGCAAATAAGGAATGTTATCATAGTGTAGTTATTTATTAATCTTTATTTTATCTCCGTATATAGTTATCTTCTCCTCGTCACATAGTTCACGCAGAAGACGTTTCATCTCAGCGCGAGTAAACCCTAAGGAGTCAAGTTCCTCGAGCGGATGCATCCCGCCATCGGAGAGCAACTGCATGATACCTTGAAGAGGCAGGGGCTTTTCCACTGCAGCACGCGCACGCTCATCGGTGCAGACATCACAGCATCCACAAGAGGCAGCTTCCTTCTCGCCAAAATACTCCAGCAACATCACACTGCGACATTTATCGAGTGAGGTGGCATATTTTATAATGGAATTGAGCATGTCGCCAAAGATTGCCTTGCGTTCATCGTAGATAGCGTGTTCAAAGCGTAGGTCGTCACCAAGGACACGATGGCGGGTGAAGGTTATTATAGGGCACTTTTTGGACGGTGCATATTGGACTATGCGCTTGCTGTGAAGCGATACAAGTATTTCGTACATACGATGACGCGACAGCTTTGTCACACGCGAGAGATAGCGCTCATCAATGAAGGCAAAATCATTAAACAGCCCGCTATAATTGCGCAGTATGGCATTTATAAGCAGTTCGTAATCAGCCGGCAATCCCCTAAAACGGTAAAGCGAGTCCTTGTCGACAATGAAACGTACACGCGAGGCATATTCCATCTCCTCGACATACTCGATATATCCCATTCGGGTGAGTAGGCGCAGAGCGCTGTCGGTCTGCAAGGTCGGGCGGTGATACTTCTTGCAGAAATCGCCCAACGAGAATTCAAAAGTACAGTCAAGGCCATCGCCCAAAGCCATATTATAGTAGTAGCAGATTTCATCATAGACTTCGCGGATGAACTCCTGTGAAGGATAGGTGTCGGACAGACGACGGGAAACGCCCTGTTTGTCAATGCGGCTGAAAAGGGTGACGGCGTATGCCTTTTTGCCGTCGCGACCGGCACGTCCGGCCTCTTGGAAATAGGCCTCGATGGAGCTGGGCAGGTCGATATGTACAACCAGACGTACGTCCGATTTATCAATTCCCATACCAAAGGCATTGGTAGAAACCATCACACGCGCTTTACCCGTTTTCCACGCTTCTTCTTTGGCATCCTTGCTTTCGGGTGAGAGCCCTGCGTGATAATATTCGGCCGTGACACCATTGGCTGTGAGAAATTCGCACACCTCTTTTGTCTTTTTACGATTAAGCGTGTAAACGATTGCCGAGCCGGAGACACGACCAAGTATATGCAGCAGTTCGGCTGCCTTATTCTCGGTGTAACGCACGACGTATGCAAGGTTCTTGCGCCCAAAGCTCATACGGTAGCAGTTCTTTGCACGGAAGTTCAGTTGCTGCTGTATATCATCGACCACCTCGGGGGTGGCTGTAGCCGTAAGGGCAAGAAGCGGAGCATTGGGGAAGAGGTCACGCAGTTCACTGATGCGTCTGTATGCCGGACGGAAATCGTGTCCCCATTGCGATATACAGTGTGCCTCGTCAACGGTTATAAGACTCACGTTAACACGTCTTATCTTCTTGAGAAAAAGTTCTGAACCGATGCGTTCAGGTGATATGTATAGGAATTTATAGTCGCCAAAGATACAGTTCTCGAGCGCGGTGACCACCTCGGAGGTTTTCATTCCGGTGTGAATTGCCAATGCCTTTATGCCACGACTACGCAGATTGGCCACCTGGTCTTTCATCAGCGCGATAAGCGGAGTGACGACTATGCAAAGACCATCGCCGGCGAGCGTGGGTACCTGGAAGGTTATGCTCTTGCCCCCACCGGTGGGCATAAGGCCGAGGGTATCCTGCCCTCGGCCTATGCTCTCGATTATATCGCGCTGTATACCGCGAAAATCGTCATATCCCCAATATGTCTTAAGGATTTCGCGATATTTCATCGGTTTTATCGTGTAACTTTTGTATTGATGCTCTCTATCTGCAACTGCACCTCGCCGTGTTTATAGGCGTTGTCTTCGAGAGTGTAGCAGATATCAAAAGACTGTTTCGACTTTATATATTTTGCTTGACGGCTCTGTCCGAAAGCTATTCCATTAAGGATTGTGTTCGATTTATTGTCAACAAGCTCAAGTTTTATATGTTCCTGACGGCGACCAACAACCTTACTTGTTCCGTAATCGCAGACATTGTGCGTACAGAAGATTGGCTTGGCATTTTCGGGGCCGTGGGGAGCGAATTTCTTTAGGTCGTTGAAGAAACGGCGGGTTATCTGCTGGAATTCTATATCAGCATCAATCTCAATGACAGGCGCTGTCTGCTCGGGGAGGATGTTATCGGAAACAAAATCCTCGAAACGCTTTGCAAAGGCCTCGATGTTCTCGACCTTCAACGAGAAACCGGCAGCGTATGTGTGGCCACCGAAATTATCGAGCAAATCGCGACAGCTCTCCATTGCCTTGTAGACATCAAAGCCTGTTACCGAACGTGCCGAGCCTGTAGCCAATTCGCCGGTACAGGTGATGACAACCGCCGGACGATGGTAGACCTCGGTGAGACGCGACGCCACAATGCCAATGACACCACGATGCCAGTCGGGATTGAAAATAACTATGGCACGGCGTTCGTCAAAGCTCTCAAGACCCTCGACAATACGGTTTGCCTCCTCGGTCATGCTCTTGTCGAGCTCCTTGCGTGCCTCGTTCATCTCATTTATCTGATAGCTCATTTCCAAAGCAGCCTTCAGGTTGTTCTCAATGAGCAAATCAACAGCCACCTTGCCCTGCTGCACTCGTCCTGAGGCATTGATACGAGGGCCTATCTTGAAAATTATATCATTGATGTTGATCTCCTTCTCGTTCAGACCGCAGACATTGATTATGGCCTTTAGTCCTGTACTTGGGCTGTGATTGAGCTGTTTTATACCGTGATAGGCAAGAATACGGTTCTCGCCCATAATGGGTACAAGGTCGGATGCGATACTTACCGCAACAAGGTCGAGCAAGGGATATAGTTGGTCGGCAGGGATGCCGTTATCCATAGCAAAAGCCTGCATGAACTTGAAGCCGACACCACAACCCGAGAGGTGTGGATAGGGGTAGGTTGAACCCGGACGCTTGGGATTGAGGATTGCCACGGCGCAAGGCAACTGTTCATCGGGGACGTGATGGTCGCACACAATGAAGTCTATACCCAATGACTTGGCGTAGGCTATCTCCTCCACGGCTTTGATACCGCAGTCGAGCACGATGATGAGTTTTACACCTGTCGAATAGGCGTAGTCGACACCACGCTTGGAGATTCCGTATCCATCCTCGTTGCGGTCGGGGATGTAATAGTCAATATTTGACGAGAACTGTTGCAGAAACTTATAGACCAAAGCCACAGCCGTAGTGCCATCGACATCATAATCGCCATAGACGAGTATGCGCTCCTTCTTTCCAAGAGCTTTGTTCAACCGGGCAACTGCAATATCCATATCGTTCATCAGGAACGGATTATGGAGCAGGCTCAGCTTTGGACGGAAAAAGTTCCTTGCTTCGGCAACAGAAGTGATACCTCGCTTTACAAGCAGCGAGCACAGCACCGGACTAAGCTCCAGTTCGGACGACAGCCTTGCAGCCAAATCGCCCTGCTCCTGCGTAAGAGGTTGATATTTCCATTTCTGTCCCATATATATTGTTTTTATTTTTTCATTGCATAGCGAGAACCATCTTCATTAACAAAAGTAACACTCATCCCGTTCAACAGACAAAAGATGCCGAAAAGCGCACGCCAACCCTTCGGATGGCAAAGAGGCTGGAGCAAAAAAGCCCCATTAAGCGCAAGATAATTCTCTCAATCTGTAAAGATACGGAAAAGTGTTATAAAAAAGACATTGATTCCGTATTTTTTTTACAGAATCAATGTTTTTTAAGCATTACAAGCCATCGTATCTGCGCCAGGGCCAAACAACAGAGTTGCAACAATACGCTGCCAATTATGCAAGGGCTAACATATACCCACACATCATCTTCTCGGAAAGTTCATCACGCACTCCCCTTTCACATTTATACATACGGCAAGGTACGCGCAGGATTTGTACCGCGTCGCGGTACAAACGAACTACCCGAAACGACCTCAAGGCTATTCTATTGTCAAAATTCGGGAAAAGCCTGTTAGGTCAAAGACCGAACGCACATCTTTGGAAAGATTGCGAAGCACAAACTTTCCACCGTTGGAAACAACAGACTTATAAGATGAAAGAACAACACGAAGACCCGAGCTGCTGACATACTCCAAACCTTTACACTCGAAAACCACAGTCTGCGATTTTTCGGCAAGCAAAGGAGCAATACTCCTTTCGAGTTCCGGTGCGGTAACAGTGTCAAGACGGCCATCTATCACAATCACTTTGGCATCGCCTTCATTCAATATATTGACTACCATAATCGTTTATTTTTATTGTTTCAGATTTTTTTGCTCATAACAAGGACATTCATACCCCCGTTGCGACGATATTCAACAGAATCCATTATCTGCCTGATGAGGAATATACCAAGCCCACCGACACGTCGCTCTTCAGCCGGCAATGTCACGTCGGCATCGGGCACCAGAGTCGGGTCAAAAGGTTTACCGGAGTCGGAGACAACAAACATCACACTCTTACCGTCACACTTGGCAACAAGGTCTATAGAACCACTCTTGCCTTCGGGGTAGGCATACATCACAACATTAGTAACTGCCTCCTCAAGTACCAGGTTGAAGTTGAAAACCTGTTCTTCGGAAAAATTGAATTCCGAAGCAAGCTCACCTACAAGGAGAGGCAGTTTGGCTATTTCGGACAGTTCGTTTACCAGATGCAGTTCCTTTTCAACCTCACACATACAATCCTCCTCCGCATTGCATCTCAGACACAGGATTGTGATGTCATCACTCTGCTCAGTACCGGCGGCATAGGTATCAACACTGGACTTCACATCATTGACAAGGCTCCTTACATCGCTGTTTGCAGCAGCAAGCACCTCCTTCAGACGCACATCTGAGTATAATTCTTTTGCAGGATTCTCGGCCTCGGTCACGCCATCGGTATATAGGAACAACAGAGTTCCTTTCTCCAACATCGTTTCTTGGGGTACATACGGAAAACCGCCAATTACGCCTAACGGCAGATTGGGTTTTACATCAAGAGGCGTCACGATGCCACCAGGAGCAACAAGCAGCGGAGTATTATGCCCTGCATTGCAATAGAGGAACTTGCCGCTCTGCAAGTCGAGTATTCCCAAGAAGAATGTACAGAACATATTACTTTCGTTCGACTCGGCCAACGCATTGTTGAGAGAAGCGACAATCTCTGCCGGGTCACTGGCATGAGATGCTACAGTCCTGAAAAGACGACAGGTCACAGCCATCACCAGCGATGCCGGTACACCCTTGCCAGAAACATCACCTATGATAAAATACAGTTTCTCATCCTCAATGAAAAAATCGTACAGGTCGCCGCCCACTTCCTTTGCCGGAACAAGCATAGCATACAGGTCAATGTCCTTCCTCTCTGGGAAAGGAGGGAAAATCTTGGGAATCATACCCAGCTGTATCTCGCGAGCGATACGCAGTTCACTCTTGATACGTTCATTGTTTGCAACAGTTGTCTTGAGTTCCTCGGTATATTTAATAAGAGACCTCTGCATATAATCAAAAGAATCCCTGAGCATTCTCATTTCGTTCCTGCTCTTCACACGCGGAAGACGTGCCGAAAAATTACCATGTGCAATGTCGTTGGCCGATTGGGCAAACTGCGCCAGCGGAGCTGTAAGACGGAATATTGTCACATAACATAAAACAGCCATTATCACAAGCACAAAAGCAGCAATCCAGAACATATTGTTTCTCATACTGTCAACACCGGCAAAGACTTCGGAGTATAGACACAACACGGCAACAGACCAGCAGGTGGTCTTTATTGGAGCATAGACGAAGTAGAATTCCTGCCCGTCACGTTCAAACGTAGCAACCCCTCTCTCACCGGCCTGCATCTTATGTCCCACCTCCTTTAAGCGGCTGTCGCCAATGGCAGAAGATGAGATAAAGAATGTCTCATTGAGTACAACACTCTTGTCACTATGTACAATAAATGTTCCTCCACGGCTTATCATTATGTTGTGGGAACTCTCATAAGGGCTTATGCAGTTCACCTGGTCGGCAAACCAATCCAAAGAGACATCGGCAGTAAAGATTGCGAACAGTTTCCCTTCATCATCATACAAAGGGAAAGAATACGTCGTCATCATCATATCTGCGCCACCTTCATCGAAATAAGGTTCGCTCCAATATGGTTTTCCAAGAATCTTCGGAATCAGGTACCAGTCATCGTAATGATAATCATACTCCTCACGCCCCAATTGTTTGTTATAGATACTATCACCCACACGATAGGAGTAAGGAGAGAAATAGAGCCCTTTTTCCTCAAAG
>JAFYLO010000035.1 GCA_017557045.1 Bacteroidaceae bacterium
GCATCTATATTTAAAGTCTCAAAAATATTAGTGTTACATATACAAAGATACGAATATTTAATGATATATGCAAGTTATATTGTTGATATTTAGACATATAGCACAACTTAATTAAACAAAAAGATGTGTACAAAGATTAGCCCCTTTAAGGGCAGGAACTTTTTAGAATAGTTTTTTATCCATTGAAGGATGGGGGTGTACTTTTTAGGTATAATATCGCATAATCATTTTTTTTATTCATCAATTATTTACATAATATATCAGCATCGTACCATAAGGCCGGTGTGTCGCACATCTCAATCACAAGTTTGCCACCGGCTGCAATGTCTGAATGTTCGATATATGGCAAACGATGTTCTTTGCCATTCAATCTTACACTTTTTATATAGATATTTTTCTCACTGTTGTCTATAGTCTCAATAGTAAAGATTCCACCCTGCACATTTAGTTCCGCCTTGTCAATTATTGGCGAACCAAACCAATATCTGCCACCTGCAGGCTCAACCTGATAAAATCCGAGGGCAGACATTATGTACCACGCTGACATTTGTCCCATATCTTCATTACCCGAAAGACCATCAAAGCCGTTACGGTACTGTGTGCGCATAACCTCTCGCACTCTCTCAGCGCACTTGTGCGGTTCGCCCAGCATTGTGTAAAGGTAGAGAATATGGTGGCTCGGCTCATTGCCGTGGGCAAACTGCCCTATAAGCCCCGAAATGTCGGGCGAGGCATTACCCTCCTCTATCCACGGAGCAAGAAAGAGAGAGTCGAGTCTCTCCACGCAAGCCTTGCGGCCGCCGAAAAGGCCAGCATAACCGGAAATATCATGCGGCACAAGCCATGTATATTGCCAGGCATTGCCCTCGCAGTAATCGTTTTCCCTGTGTGCAGCAAAATAGGGATTGAAAGGCGAACGGAAATTGCCTTTGCTGTCAACGCCGCGAATGAATCCACTCTCCTTATCGAAATAGGTACGGTAAGAATGACTCCTATCTGTAAAATATTTGTAATCGTCCGTTCTGCCCAACGCCTTTGCCGCATTTGCTGCAGCACCGTCGGCAATTGCATACTCCATGTCAAAGGCGACAGCCTCGCCGCGTAGGTCGCATGGAATATAGCCATAATCGTGGCGGAACTCTTTACCTCGCTCGCGCAGTGCGGCAGTTTGCTTTATGGCTTCAAAAGCCTCTTCGCAGTCGAATCCACCTATTCCCTTCACTATGGCATCGGCAACGACAGGGATACCCGGATCGCCAACCATGCAGTCAGTCTCATTGCCCCACAGATGCCACACAGGAAGGTCGCCCTGTTTGTCGCATATATCAATCATGGTTGCAACAAATTCCCCTGCACGCTCAGGTTGTACGATGGTCATAAAAGGCTGCTTTGCACGATAAGTATCCCACAGCGAAAGGCCTGTATAACGCGGAACTGCACTGTTATATACACTATCGTTTGCTCCACGGTAATCACCATTGACATCGGAGAAAAGCATGGGAACCATCATCGAATGATACAATGCTGTATAGAAAATTTGTTTAACGCTGTCTTCAGAGACAGATATTTTCACACGAGCAAGTTCCTTTTCCCATGCTTCGAGAGCATCGCTCCTGACTGCTTCAAAATCCCATCCGGGAAGTTCGCTCTCTATCGCAAGCCTTGCTCCATCAATGCTCACAGGCGACAGAGCCACCTTCAACAACACCTGCTCGCCATCGGCTGTCGAGAAGGATGCGCGACCATACTCTCCGTTACCTTTAATTTCGAAACTGTCGAAAGGCTTTTCAAATTCAGCAACAAAATAGACACGCTGTCTCCAAGCCCATCCTGTAGAAAAGCGGTAACCTACAATACGATTGTTGCCTTCGGCTTGCATGAAGACTTTATATGAATCGTCCCAACAGCCGCCATTCTCAAGGTCGAACACAAGAGCAGCCTCACTGCTTTCGGGGAATGTATAGCGATGCAGACCAACACGTGCTGTAGCAGTCATCTCGGCTTTGATTCCGTAGCGTTCGAGCGGGACAGAATAGTACCCGACCTCGGCAACCTCCTGTGAACGGTCAGCCATAGACCAGAGTCCGCTGTCGGGTTCCTCAATAGTGCCGCGTGCGTATGTTACTTCACCGACCACAGGCATCACCGTTACATCGAACATATCTCCTATGCCCGTACCACTGAGATGTGTATGCGAAAAACCTATAACCGTCGCCTCATCCCTATGATAGCCCGAACACCAATCCCATCCCTCGTTGATGCTTGTAGGTCCCAACTGCACCATACCAAAAGGAACATTTGCACCTACAAAAACATGACCATGTCCGCCACTGCCGATAAGAGGGTTTACATAATCTGTAAGACGGGTATCATCAACACCCGTACAAGATACTGCAAACAGCAGCATCAACGGTATATATTTACTGAAGAATTTCATAGTAATGCAATATAAAACGCTCTCCTATTTCGAAGCGTTCTCCATCAGACGACGACGATCCTCCTCTCTCTTCTTTTCACGGCGAGCGTAACCCTCACGAGTACGTTTCCATCTTTTATGTGTCCATAGCCAAAGCCACGGCTCACGCTTGAGGTCCTCGCTTACCAATCGGAAATATTCATTTGTCAGTGCAAATTCTTCAGTCTTCGAAGCATCGTCGTGCATCTTGATTATACGACCTTCGAAGTAACCTCTCTTCACACGGCTCATCGAGAGATAATAGACAGTTGCACCAACTCGTCTTGCAATCTTTTCGGTACCTGTAAACACCGGAGTATCCTGATTCATAAAGTCAACCCAATGGTTGATCGCCTCCCATGTGGGAACCTGATCGGCAAGGAAGCCTATAATAAATGGACGCTTCTCGCGGTTGAAGTCAACGATTTTTCTCAACGTATGGGCCATAGGAATCGAGAGCGAGCCGAAACGGCCTCTCAATTTTATAAAGGCATCGTCAAAGAAAGGATTTTCAAGCGGATGATAAATCTGGGCAAACTGAGCACCTGTATCATTCATGTGCAATGTAATGGAAGTGATATACTCCCAATTCATGCTGTGCGCTATGTACATTACCACAGACTTGCCGGCTGCGGAATCCTTCTCCATCTCCTCAATACCCGGGAAGCGCATACGACGGCGAATCTCTTTTTCGCTGATAGTACGCATCTTGACGGTTTCGAGAAAATAATCGCAGAGTGTTTTATAGAATTTTTTCTCAATTTCAGTAATCTCTTTCTCCGATTTTTCAGGGAAAGAGTTTACAAGGTTCTTGCGTACAACCTTTCTTCGGTAACGTACCAGATAATATACTATAAGGTAAATTATATCTGAAAAAATATATATGATACAGAAAGGGAGCAATGACAGCAGATAGCATGCTCCCCACAAAATTCTACATAAGAGTAGTTTCATAGTATAGATTATATAAATTTGTTATGCAAAGTGATGAATGCAAATACGGGTATCAGCGCAAAGGTACCAAAAAGGACCATCAGCATAAAATGCACATCAGATACCGAATAACCGCTCTTTGTATAATTGTCGGACACCCATCCGTTGTAATTTCTTCTCATCTTGTCGCTTATGAACGAATAGAGACGGTATACAAGTGCACCGCACAATATTCCTACAAGTGCACCGCAGAGAATATCGCCAGGGTAATGCACACCCAGATAGATGCGCGAATAGCAGTTTATAAGTGCCCACACGGTAACCGACACACTTAGCAGTCTGTGTCTGACAAGCAGCATCACAAAGACTGCAACTCCGAATGAATTTGCAGCGTGGCTCGACATGAAGCCATATTTATATGCACGGTAGTTGTTCACTACATCGACCATATACATTATATCAGGGTCGTGCGTGGGACGGAAACGTGCAAACAGGGGCTTGCATATAGTAGATGTGATTCCGTCTGTAAGAGTAATCACAAGGGCAATCATCAGCAGGAGGACCACAAAATTCATTATGTTGTTGTTTTTTATCAAAAGATATACAAGCGCAAGTGCAAAAGGTATCCACACGACAGTGGTTGTATATACACTCATCACCCCGTCCCAATAGAGCGATTCACTGCCATTGAGCATCAGAAGCAACTGCTTGTCAAATTCTATAATCTTCTCCAAATCAAACATAATTCCCTTTTTTGCCGTAATTACCTATCTTCCGCGGTATGCAGGAAAAATTTAAATTCTTTCGAGCGAGGATGAGGGTATCCACCCTTTGTTTCCATCTTCAAGCTCAATTTCAGTCCACTCCCTCATGGAGTCATCCGATATCTTCACCTTGCGTCCCTCGTGTATAACGAACAGTTCTGTGCCCGAATTGCTTGGTGTACTTTTTGCTGTAACAGAAGGCTCCATTATGACTGCATCGTTGCGCTCGGTCAGATAGTGATACCTGTGAAGCGCCGATAGATTCGCAAATATAGTAATAAAGAGAGAGAATAGTGCAATGATGAATCCTGTTTTTTTGGTCGACACGCTTTTGCCGAAAAGGAAAAGAAGCAATGTAAGCAGCATGACTACAAATGAGACAACTGCCAGAACACTCCACGCAGAGATTGAGAGCAGATTGATGATGCTCTCCAACCACTCCATCAGAAAGAATTTATATTCAGGTGCGACCTTGTCTACAGTCTTGCTGCGTGCAAGCTCCAGATTGAACCGGATATCCTCGTCGTCGGGATTAAGCAGTAGCGCACGCTCATAGTTGAGTACAGCCTTGGCTATGTTTTCGCTTTTGTAGTATGCGTTTCCAAGATTGTAGTAAACATCAGCAGACTCGCCGTTGTTTGCAGCAAGTGACTCATAAATTTCAATGGCAGCCTTATAGTCTCCTTTTACATATGCACTGTCTGCTGCAACCTTGTCTGTCTGTGCCGACACTGCCAAAGACAGTGCCGCAAACATTATTGTATATATGAACTTTTTCATCATTTATCTTTTTATCGAATCCTCCAACTTTGTAATAACATTCATTGCCATGCTGTAGACTTTGTCCATTGTCTCTCCGGGGTTACCGGGGGCATAACGGGCAAATTCCGCTTCGCTGAGTACAGTCTCAAAATCCTTAATAAGCGATTCCTCTACTCCTCTTTCGGTGAGTCGCGCCTCTATATTGTCTTTTGATAGTTTGGATACAGGAATACTCAGTTTGTCGCTCACATAGCCCCACAATGTCTTCAGTATCTCGTCGTAGAATTCATTGCTCTTTTTCTCAACCATCATCTGCTTGGCCACTTTCAGACGCTTCACAGCCACCTTGCTCGCCTTTTTGGTGCGCATCTTTGTGAGGTTGGCATTTTCAGTCATCTTCTTGCGGTAGATTACTATGTATGCAATACAGAGAATGAGGGGTATCAGGTAGCAAAGCATATATGCGGTGGAGGCAAAGAATGTATTTTCTTTGCTGAAGTAGCTTGTATTACCATTCTTTATGAAGCGTATATCCTTGCCCAACAGTTTAAGGTCCTCTTTGCTCACATAGCCTGTAGCTACTTGCGAATCACTTCCCTTGCCCTTAGCTACTGTCAATGTATAAGGCTCTGTTTCAAGTATCTTGTACTGCTGTTGCTTGACATCGAAATATGAGAATTTCACCGAAGGGATTGTAAATGTACCGGCATGGCGAGGAATTACAAGATACTCTATAATCTTGTTTCCTGAGAGCCCGTTGCTCTTAACGCTGAAATTGTTGTCGACTTTAGGATCATAGACCTCAAAGTCGGCAGGGAAATTGACTTCAGGAGTCTTCAGCAGTTTCATATTACCTACGCCTGAAATTGTTATGCGCATGGTAACAGCTTCGTTAGCTTTGACTTCTGATGCGCTCAGGCTCGACTTTATATTGAATTCTCCTACACCGCCTGAGAAACCTTCGGGCTTACCTGAGGGGAGATTTTCTACTTTTAGCTTGAGAGCAGGGGTGTTAAGAGTCTTTTTAACCTCGACATACTGGCTGCCGCCGTTGAAAAACATGTCGAACGGATCCATGCTTGTGCGCACCTGCTGTGCCACAATGCCTTCGAACGCCACCGAGGGGATTTCAATCTCTCCCGACTGTTGCGGGAAGAGCAGATATTGTCTCCATGTGAGTGCGCGATAATTGCGGCCATTATAGTGCTCAAGCTGCCACTCCTTCTGCTGCGGAAGGTCTATTTCCTGAATGTGGAACTCTTTGAGTGTAGGCATTTTACCGTTCAGCGATGTAAGATTAACAGCCGAATATACCTTATAGGTCAGAAGCACAGCCTCCTGCTCGAATATTTTTGTCTTATTGAGTATGGCTGTCATGAAGAGATCATTCTTACCTATTTCAGCCGAAGATCCGCTACCCCCTGATTGTGCCGATGTCTGTGAACCTGCCTGATGCTTGTCTTGCGGTAGAACTTTTATCTCCACTGAATTGGATTTCACCTGTTTGCCCTCAACCTCAGTTGTTGCTGCAGGAAGAGTGAAAGTACCCTCCTTTTCCGCTTTCAGAATGTATGTGTATGTAAGACTTACAGTAGATGTTACCTGGCCGTTGTAATTACTGTAGCTCGATGATGATGAGCGTGAGGGTCCCATGAGTATCGTAAAGCCGTCAATCGAGGGAATATGCAGCTCTTTTGCGTTTCCACGGTTCACCTTGTAGCTTAATTTGAATTGTTGGCCGACAACTACTGCATTCGGTGCGGATGCCACGAATGAAATCTCATCGGCAAACGCCACTGCCAATATTATAAAAAGTCCTGTAAATGTAGAAATTAGTCTCTTCATTATGTTTGTTCTATCCTATTGTAATAGTATATTTAGTTTACCAATCTTTTTCGAGTTTGCGGCCTTGCATTTGCATCATCTTCTTCACCTTTTCCTGTACATCTTTTTCGTCCTGCATGGCAGCCTGAAGCATCTGTTCGGCATTCTCCTTAGACATCTGCTGTTGCTGCTCCTGTTGCTGTTGTTGTTGATTCTGCTGCTGCTCCTGCTCCTGTTGTTCCTGCTCCTTTTGATTCTGATTCTGCTGCTGTTGTTGCTCCTGCTTCTCCTCCTCTTTCTTTTCCTGTTCTTGCTGTTGTTGCTGCTGATCCTGCTGCTGTTGCTGTTTCAGATGGTGCATTGCGAGTGCAAGATTATAGCGTGTTTCATGGTCATGCGGATTCTTGCGCAGTGATTCCTTATATGCTTCCACTGCTGCTGCATAATCCTTGCTTCCGTGGTGAATTACACCTTTATTATGATGTACTTGTGCAAGTCTTTCGGGATTGTTTTCGCGCTTCTCTACTATCTGATATTGGTCCATAGCATCCTTAGCCTTATTTTGCAAAAGCAGCGAATTACCTAAATTATAGAGCGCATCTACCCCATTCGCATCTTTTTCGATTGCTTTACGGTACTGTATTTCCGATTTATCGAAAATGCTGTCTGAATAGAGTTTGTTTCCTCCGCGCAGATAGTCGCGATAATCTCTCTGTGCATTTGCTTGAGTAAAAATGCAGAGAATCGAAAGGATAATATAATATCTGATATTTGACATAATGCTACTTGTTTTTATCTGTTTTTTCGCCGAAGAGGTTGAAGTTTCTCGTAAGTCTGCTTTTTCCGGGAAGTATCAATATATCTGCAACGAGGAGTATAAGTACCAACCACGCAACCAGATGGAACTGTTCATCGTACTCTGTAAATACATCTGTAGAAACATCAGCCTTTGCAAGCTTGTCAATCTCCTTTTCAAGTAGTTTCTGTGCATTGTTGGTATTATCCACGCGAATATATGCTCCGTTACCGGCTTTAGCGATATTCTGGCTCATCTCTTCGTTAAGTCTGGTAACTATGACATTACCCTCCTTGTCGCGTCTATAGTCGCCCGAAGAGACATCAGGTATAGGAGCACCATCAGTCGAACCGACTCCTAACATATATATTGAGATTCCACTCTGAACGGCAGCCTTTGCAGCCTCTTCTGCTCCACCCTCGTGGTTCTCGCCGTCAGTGATTACAATCACTGCCTTTCCAACCTCTTTATTGGGTGTAAAACTCTTCATTGCAAGATTGATTGCAGCACCGATGTCGGTTCCCTGACGGCTTATAAGCGCCGGTGTAATAGTCTCCATGAACATTTTAGCCGACACAAAGTCGTTGGTTATGGGCAACTGCACAAATGCATCTCCTGCAAAGACAATCAGTCCCACTTTATCATTCTCGAATTTATCAATGAGACGTGATATGATTTTTTTTGACTTTTCAAGACGGTTGGGGGCAATATCCTCTGCAAGCATCGAGTTTGAAATGTCGAGCGCAATAACTGTTTCAATACCCTGTCGGGTAACTGTTTCCATTTTCGAGCCGAACTGCGGACGGGCAAGAACTACCGTCATCAGCGCCATCGCCACCATCGACAGAGTGAATTTCACAGTCGGGCGATATGCCGAAAGGTCGGGCATAAGCTCCTTGAGCAATGCCGCATCGCCATACTCCTTCAACCGCTTTATACGGCGATGGTTTGAAATAATATAGACCGCTACAAAAAGCGGAACCAAAATGAGAAGATATAAATATTCGGGATTGGCAAATCTCATGGCTGTTGTGTTTAAGGTATTGTTTTCAGCAATGTGTTGCGCAGAAGGAGTTCAAGCATCAGCGCTGCCAATGCAATGATTGCAAAAATTGCATATTCTTCTTCCTTGCGACTGTACTCTTTTACCTGCAATTTTGTACGCTCAAGTTTGTCTATCTTTTCGTAGACCTCCTTAAGCTTGGTGTTGCTTGTCGCACGATAATAGTTACCGTCGGCAATGGTGGCTATTTTGTTCAGTGTAGTCTCATCAATTTCCACAGGAACTTTTACAACATGACCGTTGTAGGGATAAGGTGCTTCACCTGTTGTTCCCACACCGATGGTATATACTCTTACACCAAACTGTTTGGCTATCTCCGCAGCAGCTTCCGGTGAAATTTCGCCTCTGTTGTTCGAACCGTCGGTGAGCAGTATTATCACTTTAGATTTTGCCTTGCTCTCTTTAAGACGGCTTACAGCATTGGCTATTCCCATACCTATGGCTGTACCATCCTCTATTATTCCCTGCGCGGCAATGTCGCATTTGACAGCATTCAACATATTCAGCAACACAGCATGGTCAACTGTAAGCGGGCACTGTGTAAAGCTCTCTCCTGCAAAAATGGTAAGACCTATATTATCATTCGGACGGCCGTTGATGAATTCAGCTGCTACCTGCTTTGCAGCCTCCAGACGGTTGGGAGCAAGATCCATTGCAAGCATACTCGTCGACACGTCCATTGCAAGCATGATGTCAATACCTTCAACATCGCTGTTCTGCCAGCTGTTTGTCGACTGCGGACGCGCAAGTACCATTATCATCATCGCGAGTGCAATCACACGCAAAGCAAATGGCAGATGCAACAAGTAGTTCTTGTAACTTCTTAAATCCTTTTTCAAGAATGGGACAACTGTAGAGACCTTGATTGTCGGAGTCTTGCGACGCCCGATAAGAATATACCACACGATATATCCTATCAGCGGTATAAACAACAAAAAGGCTAGTATATTTGAAAAAATCATAATTTTCTATATATAAATATGTTACTATGCAAAAAGATAGTAAAGTTCATATATCAGCAGTACCAATAGCGCAATTGCAGCAACAGCAAGCAGTGCAACACTGACTAACAGCAGCATCTTCTGTCTCTTTGAACGATGATTCACAATCTTCTTCTCCACCGGGCGGAGTGATTCGGGCGCTACCTCTATCTTTGTATTATTTACGAACTCGATAGCATTCACGATATTCCTGTCATTCTCGTTCATGGCGGGCTCATACTTTGCAAATTTCACAAGGTCGGCCATCACCAGCAATTCATGAAGTTCCTTAATGCTCTCCTTGTCACACACTCTGAGCAGATTCTCTACAATCTCAGAAGTTGTCATTTCAGTAGCATTAAAGTCGAAGCGACGGTTTATATATTCACGCAAAGCATCGGTAAGTTCTGTGTAATACTCCTTTGTCATTCCCGAATTGCGCCATTTACCATCACCCTTTATGCGCTCAAACTCCTTGAAAGCAACTGTGTGCGGCGGTTCTTCGGGCTTGATTTTCACTATGCGTATGATAGGCTTGTTATTCAGATAACGTATTAGCACCCACACAAAAGCTGCAACGAAAAGCAGGAAAAGTACAAAGTAGATAACAGAATATTTGCAGTCGTCCCACATCAACTTTGTACGCCAAATATCCTTAGGACCAAAGAATGCATCAAGGTTGGTTGTGTCTATCGGCATAGTATATACAGCAAGCGCCAACTCCTTGGAGTAATAAGGAGTGCTGTCGACAAGAACCTCGAAAGGAGGAATAACATAAAGCGATGAATCGAAAGAGGTTACTGTGTATACCTTTGTGATTTCTATGAGCTTTTTGTTATTGAGATACTGAGTGTCGGGTTCGGCCTTATGCACAATCTCCACGCCTTCGACAATATTGTCATCGAATGCAGGGAATATAATTTTGCTTTTGCTGTCGGCTGTAACTTCAAGTTTAATCCTTGCCTGCTCGCCTATAAGCCTCTGAAAAGAATCAATTTCGGCATTTATGGTTACATTCTGTGAAGTAGCATTTACACAGAAAGCAACCATAAATATATTAAGTAGAAAAATCCTGAATTTGTTTTTCATATTCATTTTACACAATAAACAAGTGCACTCCTACCCTCTTTTAGCGAACAAGGCTATAAGTGACTTTACATAATCCTCGTCTGTCCTTATTGAAACTGAGTCCACACGACTTTTTGCAAAAACAGTCTCGCGCTTTGAGCACTGTTCCCTCCACCACTCTTTGTGGGCATTCTGCACTCCCGACGAAGATGTATCAACATACACTTCATCGCCGCTCTCGGCATCGAGCATCTTCATAAGTCCTACCTTAGGCAGTTCAGCCACGCGGCGGTCATATACCTGAATGGCAACCACATCGTGCTTGCGGTTGGCAATGGTTAGTGCGCTCGTATAGTCCGATTCTGTTATGAAGTCGCTGAGGATAAACGCTGTGCAACGCTTCTTGATGGCATTTGTAAGGAACTCCAATGGTACTTTGATATCCGTCTTTCTGCTCTCGGGCTCAAATCCGAGAAGTTCGCGTATAATATAAAGAATATGCTTCTTTCCTTTCTGAGGAGGAATAAACTTCTCCACCTTGTCCGAGAAGAAAATAACACCAATCTTATCGTTGTTCTGTATTGCGGCAAATGCCAATGTCGCAGCTATCTCCGTCAACATATCGCGCTTGGTACGGCAGGCAGTTCCGAAAGAGAGACTCTCCGAAACATCCACCAGCAACATAACCGTAAGTTCACGCTCCTCTTCAAAGACCTTAACGAAAGGCTTGTGGAAACGGGCAGTAACATTCCAGTCAATATCGCGCACATCGTCGCCATACTGATATTCACGCACTTCGCTGAAGGACATACCTCGTCCCTTGAATGCAGAGTGATATTGTCCCGCAAATATATTATGCGAGAGTCCACGCGTCTTAATCTCGATTTTACGGACTTTTTTAATCAGCTCACTCGTCTCCATAAAAGAACATTAGGGCACCTCTACGCTGTTGAGAATTTTGCTGACAATCTCGTCTGCTGTCATGTTGTTTGCTTCAGCCTCGTAGCTCAGACCGATGCGGTGACGCAATACATCATGTGCAACTGCACGCACATCCTCAGGGATAACATATCCGCGACGCTTGATGAATGCATAGGCGCGGGCTGCAAGAGCAAGATTGATTGATGCACGAGGCGAAGCACCGAATGAGATATAATCCTTCATTTCGCGCATATTGTATTTGTCGGGGTAACGAGTAGCAAAGACAATGTCAGCTATATACTGTTCGATTTTCTCGTCAATATAAACCTGTCTTACAACCTTTCTTGCCTCAACAATCTCTTCAGGCTTCAAAATAGGCTTTACTTCTATTTTCTCACCTGTGATATTCTGTCTGATAATCTTCTTCTCCTCAGAAATTTCGGGATAACCGATAATCACTTTAAGCATGAAACGGTCCACCTGTGCCTCGGGCAAAGGATAGGTACCCTCCTGCTCGATGGGGTTCTGAGTAGCAAGCACAAGGAAAGGCTGCGGCAGAGGGAAAGTCTCCTTACCTATAGTAACCTGTCTCTCCTGCATCGCCTCAAGAAGCGCACTCTGCACTTTTGCAGGCGCACGGTTAATCTCGTCGGCAAGCACGAAGTTGGCAAACACAGGGCCTTTATTTGACTTGAATTTCTCCTCTTTCTGACTGTAGACCATTGTACCGATAACGTCGGCAGGCAAGAGGTCGGGAGTAAACTGAATGCGGCTGAAATCTCCGTCGACAAGGCTCGCAAGAGTCTTTATGGCGAGTGTCTTTGCCAAACCGGGAACACCTTCGAGCAGTACATGACCATCTGCCAAAAGACCTATGAGCAATGACTCAACAAGGTGCTTCTGACCTACAATCACCTGATTCATACCTGTCTGCAAATTGGTTACAAAACCACTCTGCCTTTCAATCATTTCGTTCAATTCACGAATGTCTATTGTACCATTCATAAACTTATCTGTTATTTATATTATATCAAAAATTTTATTTCAATGTCTGTGCTTTTCAAACGAAGCCAAAATTAAGCTTTTTAGTTAAAAAGCGATGTTAAAATTCATAAAAGTGAATTAATCACTGTTGAATTTACCCATTTTTCTTATTTATGACCTATTTGGAGCAAAGAATATCCTAAAATCTTGGCACAAGACGTGGAATTTTGAGTACCATTCCGCAAGCAAGATCATTAGGCTTCGACAGATTGTTGTACTGCACAATGTAGGGCCACAATCTTTTGTCGCCATAATGTTTCAAGGATATTTTTATCAGAGTCTCTTCAAGTTCGACAATGTGTTCCACCACCGTTCCCGAAATTATGTAATCTGTAGTATCTTTTACAGTAATCATGGCAAGGGGACGCTTTGCCAAAGTGTCGAGAAGTACAAAAGGCTGCTCTTCAATCGGAGTTACAGAAATAATAGTGTCAGCAACAACTGTTTCAGACGATTTATCTCCTTCAATAGCGACTGCCATCGGTGTTTCTTCTTTTACATTATCGGCGATGTTATCGGCAGCGGGTGACTCTTCATTGACAAGAAAAGCATAAGCCGACAGGCTTAATATGGCTATAAATATTGCTGCAAATGAGAATATCGCCAACCTATTCTTCGGAACGGGTTTGCTTTCATTCCCGGTATTATCTGATGCAACAGATTCAACAGCATCTTCATTTTTGGCTACAGTTTCATTTTCGACCACTGGCGCCTCCTCAACCGAAACATCCTGTAATGCATTATCTTGCGTAGATTCATCCGGCAGACTATCGGCAACAGTCTCCTCTATTTCAACTATTGGTGCAGCAGGTTCTTCTATAGTTGCTTCAGAAATATCTTCATCGGCAACATCTGCAGTCTCGGCAACAGTCTCTTCGGTTCCCTCAATTTCACCCTCAACTTCAACAGGAGCAAACAGTGCAAAGGGGGCATTTACAGTCTCCTTGAAAGAATCGGCAGGCGTAAATGTCAACTTCTTGTGGCCTTTTATTTCGAATCTTTCGCCGGTATTTACATTTACACTCTCACGGTTCTCCACCGCTATAAGTTTGAATGTTCCAAGCCCGTTGATTTTCACGATTCCGTCCGTCTCAAGTCCCTCGACTATAAGTTCGAAAAAGGCAGTGGAAAATGCATCCGCATCAGCTATGGATAGTCCGCAAGCCTCGGAGAAGAGCGCTACTATATCAGAATAGTTCAATTTTGCATCCATAATTTCCCGCTATTTGAATTTATCTTTCAACTTTGAACTTGGTCTGAATGCCGGCACTAATTTTGGAGGAATAAGCATCCGTTCTCCACTCTTGGGGTTCACGAGCACCTTTTCCTTTCTCATCTTTACCTCAAAAACTCCGAAGCCCGAAATATTCAGTTGGTCATTATCTTTCAAGCGGGCAATAATTGTAGACAACAACGTCTCGACATTAGCTGTTGCATCCGCTACAGTAACACCGGTCTTTTTCGCAAGCGCACTTATAAACTCCTTATTGTTCATTATAAACTATTTACAAGTTACTCAAGCGTCCCATAAGATCAAATTCGGTAGCATCGGTTATCTCAACATTATAGAACGAACCTATGCTTAGCTCGCCCTCTGCCACTGCAATGAGCACCTCGGTATCAACCTCAGGAGAGTCGTACTCTGTACGACCGATATAATAATCGCCCTCTATGCGGTCGATTATCACTTTATATGTGTTTCCTACCTTATCGTAATTGAGGTTAGTCGAAATGCGTTGCTGCACAGCCATGAGCGTATCAAGTCTCTCCTGCTTTTTCTTCTTTGAGATTCTGTCCTTATAATTCAGTGCAGCATAGGTTCCCTCCTCCTCGCTGTACGCAAATGCACCCAGACGGTCGAAGCGTGCCCAACGTACAAACTCCATAAGTTCGTCAAAATCCTTATCGGTCTCGCCGGGGAAGCCTACCATCATAGTTGTGCGCAGACAGATTCCTGGAACCTCTCGGCGTATCTTCTCTACAAGTGCATAAGTCTCCTCCTTTGTTACCGGACGGAGCATCTTTTTTAGGATTTTTGTACTGACGTGCTGCAATGCAATATCAAGATATTTGCATACATTATCCCTCTCGCGTATCACACGCAGAAGATCATCGGGGAAATTTGTAGGATAGGCATAATGCAGTCTTATCCATTCAACTCCCGGGACATCCGAAATGCGCTCGACAAGTTCAGCTATGGCAGGACGATGATAAAGATCCTTGCCATAATATGTAAGCTCCTGAGCAATAATCTGAAATTCTTTTACTCCCTTACCGACAAGATAACGCACCTCGTCGACAATCTCCTCCATCGGACGCGACACATGCGAACCTGTAATAATAGGAATGGCACAATAGGCACAACGTCTGTTGCATCCCTCTGAAATTTTCAGATAGGCGTAATGCGAGGGAGTGGTAAGTTCTCTTTTGTAGTTTACCTCATCGTTGTAGCTCTTCTTCAGTTCCTCAACAATGCCACCCCAATCGAACTTGCCATAGAATTTGTCGACAAGGGCAATCTCCTCCCTGAGCTCATCGAGATAACGTTCAGAAAGACAGCCCATTACATAAAGCTTACTAAGGTCGCCCTGCTCTTTACGCTGACAGAACTCAAGAATCATATTTATCGACTCCTCCTTTGCGTCGCCAATGAATCCGCATGTATTTATGACAGCAATCTCCCCTTCGGGATTCTCACTGTCGTGCGTAACCTCATAGCCACATTCGGCGAGACGATGCATCAGCTGCTCAGAATCGACAAGATTCTTAGAGCAGCCCATCGTAATTACATCTACTCTGTTCTTTATCATTTGAAGAGAGAATCAACAAATTCGTAACGGTTGAACACCTGCAAATCTTCCATCTGCTCACCGAGACCGATATATTTTACAGGAATCTTGAACTGGTCGCTGATGCCGATTACAACACCACCCTTTGCTGTGCCATCGAGTTTTGTGATTGCAAGCGACGAAACTTCAGTTGCCTTGGTAAACTGCTTCGCCTGCTCGAAAGCATTCTGTCCGGTTGAACCGTCGAGCACCAAAAGCACATCGTTGGGTGCATCGGGCAGAATCTTCTTCATCACATTCTTTATCTTTGTAAGCTCGTTCATAAGACCAACCTTATTGTGGAGTCGGCCGGCTGTGTCGATTATCACAACCTCGGCATTGTTGGCTACTGCCGATGCCAATGTGTCGTATGCCACAGAAGCAGGGTCCGAACCCATATTCTGCTTCACTACAGGCACATCCACACGACGTCCCCACTCAACAAGTTGCTCAACGGCAGCTGCACGGAATGTATCCGCTGCGCCAAGATAAACTTTTTTTCCAGCCTTCTTGAACTGGTAGGCAAGTTTTCCGATAGTCGTTGTCTTTCCCACTCCGTTTACACCTACCACCATAATGACATAAGGTTTTCCGGGAGTAGTCGGCATTTCGAAGCCTTCGCAATCCTGAGAATTATTCTCTGTGAGCAGTTCGGCAATCTCATCCTTCAACAATGTATTCAGTTCCGAAGTAGTCATGAACTTGTCACGCGCTACCCTCTTCTGCACACGATCGACAATCTTAAGTGTAGTATCTACACCCACATCTGATGTTACAAGAATCTCCTCAAGATTATCGAGAACATCATCGTCTATTGTAGTCTTTCCGGCAATAGCACGAGCAATCTTACCAAAAAAACTCTCTTTGGTCTTCGACAAGCCCTTGTCGAGAACCTCTTTCTTATCCTTTGAAAAAAAACTGAAAAATCCCATATCCAAAATCCTTTTAATCCAACTTCAAAACTGCAAGGAACGCCTTCTGCGGCACCTCGACATTTCCAATCTGCTTCATGCGTTTCTTACCCTTTTTCTGCTTCTCAAGCAACTTGCGCTTACGTGATACGTCACCACCGTAACATTTCGCTGTTACATCCTTGCGCACCTGCTTGATTGTCTCGCGGGCAATAATTTTTGTTCCTATAGCTGCCTGAAGAGCAATATCGAACTGCTGGCGTGGAATAAGGTCCTTCAGCTTCTCGCACATCTGACGGCCCAATCCGTAGGCATTGTCAATGTGTGTAAGGGTAGAAAGAGCATCCACAGGCTCACCGTTCAACAGAATATCCAATTTTATAAGTTTAGAAGTGCGGAAGCCGGCAGGATGGTAGTCGAACGAGGCATATCCCTTAGAAATACTCTTCAGTTTGTCATAGAAGTCAATCACAATCTCGCCAAGAGGCAACAGGAAGCGAATATCCACGCGGTTACCGGTGATGAACTCCTGTTTCTGCAACTCTCCGCGTTTTGAGAGGCAGAGCGTCATGATGGGACCAATATAATCGGCACGGGTGATGATACTCGCATTGATGTATGGCTCCTCAATATGGTCAATCAGTGTCGGGTCGGGCATTCCACCGGGATTGTGCACCTCCTGCACCTCGCCCTGTTTGTCGTATACCATATACGAAACGTTTGGTACAGTGGTAATCACACTCATATCAAATTCGCGGTCGAGACGCTCCTGCACAATCTCCATGTGCAACAATCCGAGGAATCCGCAACGGAATCCGAATCCCAAAGCAGCCGATGACTCAGGCTGGAAAGTAAGCGAAGCATCATTCAGCTGCAACTTCTCCAACGAAGCGCGAAGGTCTTCGTAATCCTCGGCATCGATAGGATATACTCCGGCAAAGACCATAGGCTTTACCTCCTCGAATCCATCAATGGCACTGTCGCAGGGACGGGCAATATGGGTAATCGTATCGCCCACCTTTACCTCTTTCGAAGTCTTTATACCGGAAATTATATAACCTACGTCACCGGTTCTAAGTTCCTTGCACGGAACCATATTCATCTTGAGTACGCCAACCTCATCGGCCACATACTCCTTACCGGTGTTGAAGAATTTAACTTTATCGCCTGTACGGATAACACCGTTGACAACCTTGAAGTAGGCAATAATGCCTCGGAAAGAGTTGAACACCGAGTCGAAGATGAGAGCCTGCAAAGGAGCCTCCTCATCGCCAACGGGGGCAGGGATACGCTCCACGATAGCCTCAAGCAACTGCTCCACTCCCATGCCTGTCTTTCCCGATGCAAGCAGAATATCGTCCCTGTCGCAACCGAGAAGGTCGACAATCTCGTCCTTAACCTCCTCAGGCATGGCGTTTGCCATATAGCATTTGTTGATTACAGGAATAATCTCAAGTCCATGGTCAAAGGCCATATAAAGATTGGAAATCGTCTGCGCCTGAACACCTTGTGTAGCATCCACAACCAACAGAGCACCCTCGCAGGCAGCAATAGAACGCGACACCTCATACGAGAAGTCAACGTGTCCCGGAGTATCAATCAAGTGGAGGGTGTAATTCTCACCCTTATAGATATACTCCATCTGTATCGCATGGCTCTTGATGGTAATACCTCTCTCCTTTTCAAGATCCATATTGTCCAGCATCTGACCTTCGGTTACCTGAATGGTTTTTGTTGTTTCAAGCAAACGGTCGGCAAGTGTAGACTTTCCGTGGTCAATATGGGCAATAATACAAAAGTTTCTTATATTCTTCATATTATGTAACTATTTCACAATTAAGAAAACAAACAGGGCTTATACAGCCGGATTTTATACAGCCACACTCCGCTAAGCAAAGTTAGGCTATATACAATCATATTTTTGCAAAATTACAAAAAAACAGCGAGATATTCATTAACAATACACATTTTATTACAAACAAAAGATGCACCACGAACATTAGAAGCTATTTGAATTTTATTTCGGAATTATTTGAGAGCTATTTTGAGTAGATTTTCTTTCGCATTTTGCAGGGAATAGCGGGCTATTTCCAAAAAATAAGAAAGAAAAGATGCCAAAATAGACTCAAATAAGCCGAAATGAACAGCGCAAATATAGAATTATTTTCTAATAAAATTCAAA
>JAFYLO010000036.1 GCA_017557045.1 Bacteroidaceae bacterium
ACCGACAATGCCGCACCACACAGCAGAGCAGTTACAGCCTGTGGCAGTCTCGAATGAAGCACAATCATGCTAATAGTCCCGCTGACACCATCATCACCCGTCAGTGCAGCAAACACCTCCGAGGCAGGGATATCCACAGAGCCCCAAAAAATATTGGCAGCAAACAGCAACGACATCACAATCGCCAACAGCACAGACGACAAGATTCTTCTACTCCTGCAATTTCTCATAATATCTTAAATTATACCCTATAGCCATCTCGGGATGCAGCAAGGCCACAAGTTCGCGAAGCAAAATATCAGGCCTGAAGGGAGTCTCCTCATAAAAACGCCTTTTACCAACATTGCAAGCATACACACGACGTTCGCGGAAAGGGCGCAACATCCTGTTTCCCACAAAATTGGTTGCAAGCGAAGCGTAGTTCATATCCTCCTCGGCACCATACTTTATAAGCCACACATCTGCACTGTCGGCACGTGCGAGCACCGTTTCGAACGACATTGGCACAGCACCACTACCCTTAACATCCGCAAAAAGATAATCGGCTCCCGCATCGCGATAAAGCTGCCCCATTGTGCTACCGCCCGCCGGCACATACCATGCAGAACCAGTCATCTGCTCACACAAAAGTTTAGGTCTATGCGTACAAGAATCGGCAGCCGCCTTTATTCTCTCATAACTCTCGCAAACAGCAGCAAAGAGCGAATCGGCCTTACAGCCCATCCCCAACAACCTGCCATAGAAACGCATCCACTCGGCACAACCCAGTGGCGACGTCTCCATATAATCGGCACATTCAATAAGCGGCAGGCCCACCCTTTCGAGCTTACCGTAACCACCATTCTTAAAAGGAACCACCCACGCAGCATCTGGCGAGAGCTGCACGACCCTTTCGAGGTTTACATCCACTGACGCGCCGCAATCTATAATCCTTCCATCCTCAATGCCCTCTGTAATCTCTTCCACAGACATATAGCGGGCATCGCACACACCGCTGACAGCATCCACACAACCCAACATCACAAAAAGTTCGGCATGCAGCGTGGCAAAAACCAACTGATTTTCCACAGGAGTACGCAGAAGCGTTACACCTACCGGAGGGACGATATCCGCACTATCCTTATGCCTGAGCATATACCTATGCAACATTCTGCCCTCCTGCCACGGATTTTTTATATTCACAAGAGTGTACCCGTTGCAATCGATTATCTGCAACAGCGAGGAGTGCTCAAGGGCAATAGTATCGCCGGCGACACCCTCCTCTTCGCCGTTCCCGCCGGGAGCCGCACAAGAGAGTATCGCCAACAATAGCAATATATATGTCGTAATCTTATAGTACATTCTCAGAAGCTGTTTAAATTTTATTTCGGAATTATTTGAGAGATATTTCGAGTAGATTTTCTTTCGCATTTTGCAGGGAATAGCGGGCTATTTCCAAAAAATAAGAAAGGAAAGATGCCAAAAGTTGCGATTAAACGAGCGCAATGTGAACTTGTTCACAAATTGCAAAGCGAGTGAAAGCAACTTCAATAACATTAAATAGACTCAAATAAGCCGAAATCAACATCGCAAATATAGAATTATTTTTCAAGAAAATTTAAACAGCTTCTCAATTACGGAAACGGGCGCCCGAAGTATAATACCCTACATCGAACAGCGAGCGTTGCACACCCTCGACATCATACACACGCATGGTGCCAAGAACACCATACACTGCATAACCGATGAAAATATCGCCCGTTTCAGGATTTATATCCAACGAATAGATATCAGTCAACTTCTCTGCCAGAATAACCTGAGAAACCTCACCGGTGGTTACATCCAAACGGAAAAGAGGCGAATAGTCGTATCCGTATGTCGCATAATTATAGGTAGCATTTGCAAAGTAAACAAAATTCTCGTAAGCAGCAACCATCGAAGCGTCATAAAGTGCAGTCAACGTGCCATTCTCAACATCAACTTCACACAACTTTGAAGGGAAATCGCTGTAATTTCCGGAATCCACAATATATACCCTGCCTGCGCAAACTTCACTCTCGGAGTAAGGATTGCAAGCACCCTGTGTGATTCGCTTGGTAACTTTCATGGAGTCTGTGTCGATGATGGCAACATCGGGTACGCCGCCACCGTAACCGCCGTAATTGGAATTATTGACAACCAACGAGCCATCGACATAACTTATACCCTCAGGGTAGCTGCCCGAATAGATGCGTGTAAGAGAATCGCCACTTGCTGCATCATAGACATACACATAACCATCGTGGTTGGTAACATACACTCTCTCGCCATCGGTGGCAAGGTAACGGGGACAAGCATTTTCGGCAGCATAAATATGCTTGCGTATGCGTTTGCCGCTCTCGTCGAGTACCTCCAACTTCTGCGAAACGCTTACCGTAACGAACAATCTGTTACCTACCCACAGAAGATCCTGCGCTACATCGCCAAGAAGTTCCTTGTTTGCAACAGAGAAAACATCACTGCCACATTCGGGAGAAGATGCATAACCGGTCGTAAAATCATACACCTGTAAAGAGGCGTCATTGCCGTTCCAGTTTCCCTGATTTACAATATAGCAACTGCCCGAATTTGACGATGAAGATCCTCCGCCGCCATTATCATCATCATTACTGCACGAAGCGAAAAAAAAGATTCCTAAAACAGCAAACAAGAGAATTTTAAATTTTCCATTCATATTCTTCCAAATTAAAAGGTTAATATCGCTGATAACATATAGTTACGTCCAGGCATAGGATAGTAACGTATAATCTCATAATTATTGTCGAAGATATTTTTCGCCTCAGCTCTCAGGAGCAATGCACCGCTGCGCAATCCTATGCGCCGCGCCACCCAAAAAGAGTGGTCGCCGTAAGCATCAATCTCATTGGACTGTATATTCTGCGGAAGATGATAGCGCGAACCGCTCCACACAAGAGAATATCCAAAATCGGCAAATGCAGTAGAGAGCGACAGGTCGGCCGACCCTGAATGCAGAGGAGTATAGACAATCCTGTTACCCTTAAGCACGGAGCCGGGAGTATCATCAACCGCATGCATATAGCTGTACGAAGCAGAGAAACGCAATTTCGCATCACCGCCAACTGCAAACGAGGAGTTCAGATTAACATCCGCACCGGTGGTCTCCACGCGCCCCACATTACTCATTTTCCATACAAAAACACCGGGAACAGCCACTATCTTATCCTCTATAAAACCTCGATAGGCATCCACAGAGAGTGTAAAATCCTCGCACCATCGGCCGAAAGAGGAGGAATACGCAGCCCCGATGTTATATTGCCGTGTCTTTTCGGGATTGAGCTTAAAATTTCCAACCTCGCGATAATAGAGGTCGTTAAATGTAGGCAAGCGGAAAATACTCTTGTACGAAGCACGCAGACAGAAATTCTCGCCGCCAAACGGGTAGAAAGAGAGAGCCACAGAAGGCGAAAAGCGACGACGGTCGGGAGCTACATCCCCCGAAGGAGCACTCTCCGTAACAAAAGTATGCAACAGAGAGGCAGTCGCACAGAAAAGGCCTTTGCAGTATCTTGCACTCGCGGCACTAAGCAGTGTCAACCTTTCGGGCTCCGATGGCATCGACACATGGTTATTCGTCGTGCGCAAAGTGTTGTAGAAAGCATCTTCGCTCAATGAAAGAGAAAGACCTTTTGCCCACGACGGCGACCACATAAAAACAGAAGAAAAGTCCCACTCGCGCTGGCGGTAGCGGTTGAGTGATACGGAGCCGGCAAGCGGCTCGCAATGGCGGTCGTAAGTACTGTTGCCTTTGAGCGAAAATTTCATTTTCAGTTCATCGGAACATATATATTCATAAAAAATCTGCGCAAAAACATTATACCCCTCAAGGTTGTCGCTCGTCATAGGATTATCGACAATAACCGCACCGGGAAGCTCTCTGTCGCTACCATATCCGTATAACTTCATCCTCAGCAGATGCGCTGCGGAAGGTTGCCACGAAGCATTTATCTCACCTCTCAATTCCCCGATTGCCGAATTGCGACGGCGGCCATCAATCTTCAGAAAGCCATTGTTCACACTATAATCATAATCGCCGTCCGACGCACCATATTCACCGAAGGCCGACACTGCCCAACCGCCGGATAGCGAACGGCTATAAGCCACGCTGCCCCTGTAAGTATCGAACGAGCCATAGCGCATCGTAGCACGAAAATCCCCCTCGGTACTGCCCGCCACCGCTCCTGTTGTCTCCAAAGATACCACACCCGCAGCCGCAAGCATTCTTGCACTCCTATAAATATCGTCGCCCTGCCCTATCACAAGTTCCACACCCGAAAGGTTTTCAGTGGAATAGCGCCCCAAGTCGACCTGTCCACTCTGACAGTCGCCCACCGCAACACCATCGTAAAATACAGCCGTATGCTGCGCACCAAGCCCGCGGATGCCAACCGTTTTAAGACCACCAATGCCACCATAATCCTTTACCGTAACACCGCTCATATGCTTCAATGCATCACCCACATCGGTAACACCCAAACGCACAAGGTCGCCCGACGAAAGACGCTGCAATGGCGAAGAACTTTCTACAGCACCACGCACAGCACTCCCGCTCACCAACAGTGAGTCGAGTAAACGGCTGTCGACCTCCTGTGCTACGGCAGGACGGAGAGACGCTAAAAGCCCTGCAACAGCAAAGGCAATCACGCGAATCAATCGCATAAAACAAAAAAATGATAAAATAAATACCTGCCCGGTTCCTTTCCTCGAGGACAAATGGGCGTTAACTCGTCTTGCAGGTCTTCTGGCTCGCTCTGTCCATCCGCCTTCCCGCCATTAAAGGCAGTGGCAACAGATTGGATGGACTGTAATAAAGAGCTTACAGCAGCGGGACTGCACAGGATTCACACCTGTTTCCCTTTTAATCCGCACTCCCGGAACGAGAGCTTCCGCGGAACAAGACTTGGCAAAGATAGTGAAAGGCGAGCGAAGAAAAAAGAAATTTATTTATTTTTTATTCCGAGCCGCATCCTATCTTCGTCGGAACGACAAAGTAGTGAAAGGCGAGCGAAGAAAAAAGAAATTTATTTATTTTTTAATGATTATCAAATATATTACCTAAAGTGTAATGTTGTTGGAATTAGTAACTTAAAAAGTTGTCCCTCTTTAAGGGGGACGAGAACTTTTTCTAAGGAAAAAGTTCGGAGGGGGTTCTTAACCTATCCTATTGCAATAAACCGTACTACGCGAGGAAAACCCCTCCG
>JAFYLO010000037.1 GCA_017557045.1 Bacteroidaceae bacterium
AAGGAAAAAACAAAATGTCGGTCATTAATGCAGTGAGAGCTAAAATTGTGGCAAGAATGTTTGCTGTTATAAATAAAAATGAAAAATATACACCTTTTTTTGCATAATTTACTTGCAAAAACCATAATAATAGAGGGACAGTTATAATAAATGCATTGTCAGCAATTTAATTCCTCATCTTATTCAAGCGGGAGAACTTATTCTGTTCTGTTCCAAAATATTGTCTATTTAGCAAAGTTATTTGCTGTTTTCGTAACAATTAGACTGTTTAAAACTAAAATAGTTTAATTCAAACAGCTTCTAACGACAATGCAAATATAATATACCCCTAACAAAAAAAATAGGGGAAATTCCCTATTTTTTGGGGGAATTTCCCTATTTCTTACACTTACGGTTGCACTTACTTCTCGTCGGAGACAACACCGTCGACCATGCGGATGGTGCGGTCGGTTATGGCGGCGAGCGTCTCGTCATGCGTAACGATGATAAATGTTTGCCCGAAACGGTCGCGCAGCTCGAAGAAAAGTTTGTGCAGTTCCTCCTTATTATGGCTGTCGAGACTGCCAGACGGTTCGTCGGCAAGGACGACATCTGGACAGTTCACAAGGGCGCGTGCCACTGCAACACGCTGATTCTCGCCACCGGACATCTGCGACGGCTTATGTTCGGCACGGTCGGCAAGTCCCATGAGAGCCAACAGTTCCATTGCCTCCTTTGCAGCTTCTGTGCGGCTCTTGCCGGCTATGAGCGCAGGAATCATCACATTTTCGAGCGCTGTAAATTCGGGCAACAGCTGGTGAAACTGGAACACAAAACCTATGTGCCTGTTGCGGAAGGCTGCAAGGCGGCTGCTGTTCATGGCGCAAATGTTATCATCGCCAAAGAAGATTGCACCGCTGTCGGGGGTGTCGAGCGCACCAATCAGTTGCAACAGTGTTGTCTTTCCTGCACCGCTGGGGCCTACGATACTGACTACTTCTCCTTTTGAAATTTCGAGGTTCACTCCTTTGAGCACTTGGAGTGTGCCGAAGCTTTTTGTTATATTTTCTATTCTTATCATATATTCTCAATTACATACTCGGCAAGATAGCAGCCGAAGACTGTTGTATAATAGGAGACTGTGCCTATGATGGGCTTTCCGCCGCCTGGTGAGGGGGCAATGGCCTCCTTACGGGCATCTTCCATGCTGTATATTACGGGTAGTTTGTATCTACCGCGATATTCGCGCAACAAACGGCGCACATTCTTTCCAAGAACACAATGTTCGCTGCGCCATAAATCGCCGCGGCGTATGGCCGAAAGGTCGCCCTTTGCGCCTGCTCCGAGGCTCGACACTATCTTTATGCCTCTCTGCCAACAGGCAACTATAAGGTCGCCCTTCTGCGGGAGGGTGTCTATGGCGTCGACCACAAAATCGAATCGGCCGCCGTCGAGCAGTGCGGGGATATTTTCCGCATCAACGAACATATTCAACGGGACAATCTCAGCATCGGGGTTTATGTCCCTGAGCCTCGCGGCAACAACATCACATTTTGCCTGTCCCACTGTGGAGACAAGCGCCGGCATCTGACGGTTGATGTTGGTAACATCAACATTGTCGGCATCGATGAGTGTCAGGTGTCCCACTCCCGAACGGCACAACATCTCTGCCGCCCATGAGCCTACACCTCCCAATCCCACGACCAACACTCTTGCCGCCCTTATGCGGGCAAGCTTCTCTTCGCCGAGCAACAGCCCGGTACGTTGCAACCATCTGTCGTCCATAATACTATCAATATGATGCCGAGGCTTCTATGCCTTCGGCCTTTAACATTGCCACTATGCGGTCAAGTTCCTCGCGGGTTGCCTTTTGCAACCCTGCCTGCGGAGTTTCGCGGTCTATCGTGTATATCATCACCTGTCGGGGAGAAATGGCCTTAACCGTTTCGAGCCACGGAAGCAGATATTCGTCGCCGGTGTTGTCCACACTGCGGCCGTTGACCTCTCCCTTCATGAACATTGTCTGTATGATGGCATTTTTGCCGAATTCTTTCAGTTTCCCGATAACGGCCGTAAGGTTATATGCCATATTGGGACGGTCGACGAAGCGTATGTAATCTTCGTTTACGGTATCGAGTTTAAGGATATTATTGTCGACGCGCTTTAGTGCCTCGAACACCGACGGACGGGTGATGAGTGTGGCATTTGTGAGCACGCTCACCTTTGCTGCGGGGAAATATTTGTCGCGCATGCGCAGGGTGTCGTCTATTATACCGGCAAAATGGGGGTGGACTGTAGGTTCGCCGTTGCCTGCAAATGTAAGGACATCGAGTGCTGTGCCCTCGGCCTGCATCTTCAAGAGTGTAGCCTCGAGCGCCGCGGCAACCTCTTCGCGTGTGGGCAGTGGCTGGCGTGTCCTGCGCTCGGCATTGAATCCGCACTCGCAGTAGAGGCAGTCGAATGTGCACACTTTGCCATCTTCGGGCAACAGGTTTATTCCTAATGATACGCCCAGGCGACGGCTTTTCACCGGGCCGAAGATGGGCGAGGGGTATATTATTGTTGACATATTCTTCTGTTTTTATCTGTTATCATGGTACAAGACTGTCGGAGAGCATACGCGACATATATTGCTGGATGATGGCCTTTACTTCGCGCTCCATCTGTTGCTGACAGGGTTGCGTGCCTATGAGGTTCTTTTCGAGCAGACGGTCGTTTCGCACATTGTAGAGCGCCTTGCTCTTATCTCCGTCGAATTGTAGCATATACTCGCCTTTGTAGTATTGATAGGTGTCGTTTATGTAGTTCACGGCGAAACTCTCCTCGGCAGGGGTGCTTATAAGGCTTTTGCCGAATGCCACATACGGCTTGTCGTAGCCAAGATAGTCGAGCAGTGTGGGCATAATGTCTATCTGCTGAGCTATGGTGCAACTATCTGTTGCAGCGCTAAACGGTGCATCACCATCGGGAGAGTAGAATATTATAGGTATCTCGAAAAATCCGGATGCTGTCTTGTATTCGGGGTTGTTTGTCTTGTTGGAGTGGTCGGCTGTTATCACAAAGAGTGTGTTGCGGAACCATTCGCTGCCCTTTGCCATTTCGAAGAATGAGCGCAGAGCCTTGTCGGTATATGTAACGCATTTGTGTATGGGAAGTTCGCCCTCGGGAATCACATCGACATATTCATCGGGGATGCGGAAGGGGTGATGCGACGAGGCGCTGAACATCGTTGCCACAAAAGGTTCTTTTATTGTGTCGATTGTCTCGGCGTAATACTCGAAGAAGGGTTTGTCCCAAATGGCCCATGTGCCATCGAATTCATCGGAACCATGCGCAATTTTGTATTCGTCCATTCCGTAGTAGCGCTCATATCCTGTCGTGCGCGAAAAAGCCTGAAAGCCCATTGAGCCGGTGGGAGCACCGTGGAAGAACGCCGTCGAGTA
>JAFYLO010000038.1 GCA_017557045.1 Bacteroidaceae bacterium
GTTGAGCTTGGTATCATAGTCGCTCTTGCTGACATAGGTAATCTGGAGATCGACGTTAAACTTTTCTTCCAGATACTGCTCCATCTCCGTGTTTTCGGCAACGTTATTATCGCCGCGCATATGTTCGCATGGTCGGCACGCTTCCTGCTGTTGGGAGCCGGCAACCCTGCAGGCGGAGCATGGATGTTTGTGCTGTCGATGGTTGTCTACGGAGTGGCATTCGACTTCTTCAACATCTCCGGCTCGCTCTATGTCAACAGTTGCGTCGACGAGAAGAGACGCTCGGGAGCGCAAGGGCTCTTCATGCTTGCAACCAACGGATTGGGAGCCTCCATTGGCATGATTGCTGCTCAGATGGTTGTGAACTATTCGCTCTCGGCGGGCGGCTGGGCCGCTGCGTGGTACATATTCGCGGCATACGCGGCTGTGGTGGCGCTGCTTTTTTTATTGTGCTTTAAAGAGAAATGATTATGGTAGAACTTACGGTAAAGGAAATATTGGCACGAGCTTCAGTGGAGCGTGCATACATAATGATACTTCAGGAGAGGGACGGAATGAGGAAACTGCCGGTGATTGTAGGCCCTTTTGAGGCACAGGCATTGGCCTTGGCAAAGAAGAATGTGCATATAGGTCGTCCCATAACTCACGACCTTTTCAAGAACTTTGCCGAGGCTTGCGGCTACAAGCTCGACTATGCCACTATAGATAAGGTAGCCGAGGGAGCATTCTATTCGACGCTCCATTTCAAGGACGGCGAAAAGATGGTGAAAATAGATTCGCGTACCTCAGACGCAGTGGCTGTGGCAATGCGTTGCGGGGCGCCTATATATATTGAAGATGAACTCCTCAACACCCTATGCATAAAAGAGGAGTGGGAAAATGCCTTCTCCATCCCTATAACTCTTGCAGGCACAGAGACTCTGCGCGAAGTGTTGGAGCGAGCCATAAAGGACGAAAATTACGAACTTGCCCAAAAACTGAAGCAGGAGATAGATTCCCGTATGGAGAGGCATGAGGAAAGAAACAACGAAAGTAATGACGAAATTGAGTATTAAGACAAAGTAAGTAATATGGCACTGTTTTTTGCACCCGATATATACACTACATGGGAACTGCCCGAAGAGGAATCGGCACACTGTCTGCGCGTGTTGCGCCTCGGTGTGGGCGACGAACTTGAAGTTACCGACGGAAAGGGAAATATATTGCGCACGGCAATAGTATCTACTGCCGGCAAACGCTGCAAGGTGGAAATGATAGAGGAGAAGCGCGTAGAAAAGGGGTGGAACGGCAATCTGACAATTGCCATTGCCCCCACAAAAAATATGGATCGCATTGAGTGGCTTGCCGAAAAGGCAACGGAGATCGGATGGGACAAGGTGTCGTTCCTCAACTGCCGCTTTTCGGAGCGCAAGGTGATAAAGACCGACCGCATAGAGCGCATAGTGGTCTCCGCCATGAAGCAGTCGCTTAAATTCCATAAGCCTGTGGTGGAGGAGATGACAGATTTCAAGAAGTTTATTCTTGCCGAACATAAGGGGGCGAAGTTCATTGCCCACTGTTACGAAAATGAGAAGAGGGAACTTTCCGATGCCCTTGTCCCCGGCGAGGATGCAACTATACTTATAGGCCCCGAAGGCGACTTCAGCAAGGAGGAGGTGGAGGCTGCAATTGGTGCAGGCTTCATCCCGGTAAGCCTCGGAAACTCCCGCCTGCGCACAGAGACTGCGGGACTTGTTGCCTGCCACACATTTATTCTGAAAAACCAAAAGTAAAAAGTTCCTTTTAATGCCACGATATTTTATTTACCTCTCCTACGATGGTAGCAATTATCACGGTTGGCAGGTGCAGCCCAATGCTCCCACTGTGCAGGAGAAACTCGAAAGTGCTCTCTCGTTGCTTATGCGCACTCCGATTTCTGTAACCGGAGCCGGCCGCACAGACACGGGTGTCAATGCTTCGACTATGGTTGCACATGCCGATTTCAGTGAGGAGATTGATTGCAAACAGATTGCGTACAGACTGAACAAGATACTTCCTCCCGATATTGCCATCCATTATATAAGAAGGGTGAAGGATTCGGCGCACGCTCGCTTCGATGCAACCTCGCGCCGCTACCGCTACTATGTCTCTACGGCAAAGAACCCCTTTAACCGCAGATACAGCTGCCGCCTTACGGGGGAAATTGATTTTGATGCAATGAACGAGGCTGCAGCTGTGTTGCCCGAATATACCGATTTTACCAGTTTCAGCAAACTGCATACCGATACAAAGACCAACAACTGCAAGATTGCATACGCCCGCTGGAGCCCTCTCTCGGCCGACGAATGGGTGTTTGAGATTGAGGCAGACCGCTTCCTTCGCAATATGGTAAGGGCTATCGTGGGCACACTGTTGATGATTGGTCGCGGTAAGATTGCTAAAGAGCAGATAAGAGAGATTATAGAGAAGAAGCTGCGCTCCGAGGCGGGTGATTCGGCACCTGCACAGGCACTCTTCCTCGAAGAGGTCAAATACCCTGAAGATTTATTCCTATGATGTGGGTAGCGTTGGCGTTTATGTCGGCAGCCCTGCTCGGTTGCTACGACTTTTTCAAGAAGGTGTCGCTGAAGGATAATGCGGTATTGCCCGTACTCTTCCTGAACACACTCTTTTCGGCACTGTTGTTCCTCCCTTTCATACTGCTTTCGGGCAGTGGGGTGATAGGGGAAGGTATGCTCTATGTGCCGTCGGCCGACCTGCGCACGCATCTCTTCCTGATGCTGAAGGCAGTAATTGTGCTCAGTTCATGGATATGTGGTTACTTTGCCATGAAGCATCTGCCTATAACCATTGTTTCGCCTATACAGGCGACGCGCCCGGTGATGGTGCTTCTCGGTGCACTTCTCATCTTTGGCGAACAGCTTAACCTCTATCAGTGGATAGGTGTGTCGGTGGCCATCGTCTCCTTCTTCCTGTTGGGAAAGAGTGGCAAACGCGAGGGAATAGACTTCCGCCGCAACAAGTGGGTGGCGTTTGTGGTGGCGGCTGCCATGCTCGGTGCAGCAAGCGCACTGTACGACAAATTCCTGATGAGCTTCCTGCAACCGATGCTTGTGCAGTCGTGGTTCAATATATACCAGTCGGTGATAATGGCGGCAATAGTGCTGCTTCTCTGGTATCCCACAAGAAAGAAGACCACCCCCTTCAAGTGGCGCACAAGTATATTGTTTATTTCACTGTTTTTGGGAGTGGCCGACTTCTGCTACTTTTCGGCGCTTGCCGAGCAGGGGGCACTCATTGCGGTGGTCTCCATGATACGCCGCGGCAGCGTGCTTGTATCCTTTGCGTTTGGGGCAATGGTGCTACGCGAAAAGAACCTCAAAAGCAAAGTATTTGACCTTTTGTTGATATTAATAGGATTGTTCTTCTTATATTTGGGCTCGAAATGAAAAAGTATATAACCATATTGCTGTTGATGCTTGCCGCGCTTCCCGTCGCGGCACAGAATATGCGCACCCTCTTCGTGGGGATGCCCGACTCTATAGTGCCTCTCCTTACACCTACCAACCGTGCCGACTGTGTCGATTTTATCGATGCCGGAATGCGCGCGCAGGTGAGTAACCGCTTGAGCGGCAAGAGCGAACTTCTGCAACTGACCGACGACTATCTGAAGATGAAGATGAGCAGCCGCAGCACTCTTGAAATGAAACTGTTGCCCAGCAGTGGAGGCGATACGCTCATCTGCATGGTGCGCAGTGTATGCGCCGAGGCGTGCGACAGCAGAATCACATTCTACACAAAGGAGTGGACTGAGTGTGCCGATGGCGCAAACTATTTCAAATATCCGCAGATAAAGGAGTTTTTCAATGCGGGCGACTCGTTGGGAAAAGTTCTTGACATTGCCGACATCTATCTGGTGCAGCTGAGCTTGTCGTCTGCCAACACCGATGTTGAGGCAACGTACACTATGCCTGCATATATGTCGCAAGCCGACTCGGCATTTGTGTCAAAATATCTTCAAAAGATTGTCTATCGTTGGGACGGCAAGAGATTTATTCGTCGATAGCCTGTAAAAAAACAGCAAAAATGTTTACAATAATGAAAAAGTTTCATAATTTTACGGCGTGAAATTATGAAACTTTTTGTCTTTACCAACATAGAGCGAAAAACAGAAAACAAACATACCATGAAATTAAGAAATCTACTGATGGCAATGGTTGCAATTTTATGCAGCATTGCGGCTACAGCACAAAGCTATGTGGCGCCCGAAGATGGCGGTGTATACCGCATCATTAACCTGAAGTATAACCTTGCAATGTCGCAGGATTTTACTGCCGCAGGAATGATATGCGACGAGATTGCCGATGACAACAACTACATCCAGTTGTGGCAACTGCGCAAAAAAGGCTCAGGATGGACATTCCAGAATGTCTATACGGGTGATTATATCAAAGGCGCAGGAGCTTTTTATAACCAGGTGCAGACAACACCCACCGCTACAACCTACTATCTGAAGGAGAATCCGGTAAAGGCCAACAGCTACAATATGTGGCACAATACATCGCAGTCCTATACTCTCCACTGCGACAATGACAACAATATTGTACCGTGGTACCGAGGCGATGGCGAAATAACACCTTCGGAGTGGGGCTTTGTTAAAGTGGAAATATCAGATAGTACAATAGAGGCTGCGCGCGCCAAATATCTGACATATAAAAACATCATAGGCAACAGCGACGAGTATTGTGGCGGTTATATGTCGTTCTTTACCGACGCTGCATGCACCACGCTCAAGCCCGAATATGCATCGCTCTCCGACGAGGAACTGCGCACTGCAATGGCCGGCTACGGCGACGACCTCATAGCTGTAGCACTGAAGATAAAGAACAACAGCTGGAGCGAATACGAAAAGGAATTCCGTGTACACACCTACGAACCTTACTCCGATGTTGAAGTGTGGGCTACACGCCTCAGAATGACACAATATTCCTATCTGAGCAACCCCACCGGTATCTATGCAAATGCCGGCGACCTTATATATGTCTTTGTGGGAGAGGATATTCCCGAAGATGCTACCCTGCAGATAGACCGCGTATATATGAACGCATACTCAGGCAGCCGCTCCGACCTTAAAAAGGGTATGAACATCGTTCCCGTAGGTCGTGGCAACTCAATGCTCTACATTCTCTACACCGTAGACACCACAGGCGACAAACTGCTTGCCGACTACGACTCGCTCGACATACACATAGAGGGTGGAGTGCTCAACGGCTATTGGGACAGGGATCTCCACACCGATGCCGACTGGGTGAAGATTACCCGCGACCTTGCTACCTACAAGTATATACAGGTGAAGGGACACAAGGTGATGCTCAATATGGACAAAGCTACCCTTACTGCTTCGAACTGCGTACCCGAAAAGATAACCGAGTGTATAGGCTGGTGGGATACAATCAACGAGTGGATGCACGAACTCATGGGCTTTGAGATGGACGGTACATTGGAACGCTTCAACAACCTGCATGTGGCACGCACCCGCGACGAAGCAAGCACAATGTCCTCAGGCTCATACAACACCAACTATCCTCCGCACACACTCGCTGGAATGATGGCATACGAAAAGATGATGGATGGCTGTAACTTCTGGGGCCCTGCACACGAAATTGGACATGCCAACCAAAAGGCGATAAATATGATTGGAAATACTGAGGTCAGCAACAACCTCTTCTCCAATATGGTACTCTACAAATTCGGCCGTTATATGTCGCGCGGAGGTATAATCTCCGAAACATCGGCTAATTACGAGAACAAGGTTCCCTACACCTATCAGTTCAACGTGAACCTGATGCACACGACAAGAATGTTCTGGCAGCTCTATCTGTACTATTATGTTGCAGGCAACGATCCGCAGTTCTTCCAGAAGGTATTCATCTCACTTCGCAAAGACCCTCTCAAGCGTAGCACAAGCACAGTGAACTACGGCTCCAACGACCTGCTGAAATTCGTGGAAAAGTGTTGCGAGGCAGCACAGGAAGACCTCACCACATTCTTCGACGCATGGGGCTTCTTCATCCCCATGAACAACCTTGCGGTGGACGACTATGGCAACTATACTGTAACATCTACTGCGGCGATGATAAATAAAACCAAAGAGAAGATTGCACAATATCCCAAGAAATGTGGAGCTATCGAGTTCATGGAAGACCGCATTGTGCACTATCCCCGCACCGACGGTGTAGAGGGCAACCGACTTGCCATTGACTACAATGTGGGCGAGACAGGCGATTTAGGTCAGTTTACAGCCTATCTTCCCGATTCTATTGGGACAAAAGCTTCGGGTTACATTTACTCGAAATTCGGTCGCAAGGTGCAGTTCTCCAAAGGAACAGGCGCCGTCGGTTTCCGCTTCTACAGCATGGAGGACAGCCTGCTCACCTTCTGCAATACATACGAATACACTCTCCCCGACGACATTGCAAAGCGCGAGCTCAAGATGATGGCTGTCTCTGCCGATGGCACAGAGAGTGAGGTTGTTTCGGTTTATAACGGCAGCGAGGAGGACCAGCTTGCGGCTCTCAACGAAGCAATAGAACTTGCTTCAAAATATGTGAAGATGAAGGATGCAAGCGGTAAAAAGGTCGGCTATTATCATGCCTACGCAGTGGATACCCTTGCACAATACTACAATGACGCGAAAGCGGCTGTAGCCAACAGCGACCAGTCGCTTCACACCTATGGTGAGTGGGCGAGAATACTCGAAGCTGAGTTTGCCAAGTTGCTTAACGATGAGAATGCTGTCATAAAGATAAGCCCAAAGAACTACTACCGCTTCCTGAATGCAAAATATACAAAATACTCGGCAATGCTCGAAAGCAACGGAGTAATGTCGTGCGCGCTCTCTACCGGTGCCGGTACAAAGTTTGCTTTCGTTCCGATTGCCGGAAGCGACCTCTACTACTTGAAGAACGTGAACGGAAAGTACATTGACTATATTGCTCAGAGCAAGGATGTAACGGCAAAGGCTACATCAACCTCCTCGGCTGCGAAATTCAAGCTCCATGATATGGGCGAAGGTAAATTTGCCATCCAGAAGGAGAACACCGGATACGGTTATCTGCACTGTACATCGTCCTATAAACTTGTAGGTTGGAATAACGAGAACAACACCTCGCGTTGGACAATCATCTGCATGGAGGACAATCAGGGTGCCGAGTACAAAGAGGCATTCCAAACGGTGATTGCCGAGGCTGCCGAAGTTATAAAAGAGGTTGTCGACACAGCGGAGAGCGCCGATGGCAACATTGTGCTCAATGAGTATATTGTCCCCTCCGACGATAAACTCACCGACTATGTGGCACAGCTGATGGACGAACTTTCCGCTGCGGAGACTCTTTGCGGCAAAGGTCCTGCCGTGCTCTTCCCCGATGCGGGCGACAAGCTCACTGCCACAATAAACCTTGTGAAAGCATCGTACACCATAGCTACAGGAATCACAGAGATTTCTGTAGACAAGATACTCTCTTCGGACTATGCGATATACGATATTAACGGTCGTCGCGTAACCGATGTTGTTCCCGGTGCTCTGTATATTGTAAACGGTTGCAAAGTCAGAGTGAAATTCTGATAAGTGATAGTTGCATTATAGAATCAGTCCCCCAAAAGCCTGATGGCTTTTGGGGGACTGATTGTAGGTTTTCTTTGTCCGTCCGCATTTGCAATGCGGATGTTCTGAGTATCAGCATTTACAATGCGCTTACGTCTATATCCAATTGAATCCGCACAGGCAGGAATTTAACTGTATAAGTGCCCTTGTCGTCGTAGCTTTTGTCGGATTCCTACGATTCATAATAGGTTAAGCGCATCACAGATGCTTATACTCAATCCTTCGCGTTACAAACGCGAAGGGACGGGAAAGAATAGTTTTAACTCTTTAAACTATTGAATTTAAATCAATAAAACTCTCCCTCTTGGATAAGAGGGAGTACCCGAATGGGGGAGGGAGTTCGAATGAAGACACAAGCAAAAAGTTTTATAATTTAAAACAGCTTCTAAATTCAAATTTTCACCGAAATATACTTTCATTATTCCTTCATTAACTTTAACTTTGTATAATTCAATAAATCGTTTATTGTTTTTATTGATTGATATGTTGCGGCATAATACATCCTCATACATATGAAAATAGATAATAGAACTGTTGATTTTAAGAAACTGTTAGAATTTTATTAGAAAATAATTCTATATTTGCGCTGTTCATTTCGGCTTATTTGAGTCTATTTTGGCATCTTTTCTTTCTTATTTTTTGGAAATAGCCCGCTATTCCCTGCAAAATGCGAAAGAAAATCTACTCAAAATATCTCTCAAATAATTCCGAAATAA
>JAFYLO010000039.1 GCA_017557045.1 Bacteroidaceae bacterium
CACGTTGCTGCTGTGCTGCACTATCACCTTCTTTACGCAGCAGACTCATAAAGAAACCCTCGCCTTTAGTATATCCGGGGATGAAGCGGTAGACAGGATGCCCCGTCTCTGTAAGGTTGCCTGTAATACCCCACTGCTGCTCCGTCTCTATGGGCAGCACCTCGGCACCAAGTTCCTCGGCTATCCAAGCAACACAATCCTCATCCTCCTCGCGATTAAAGGTACAAGTACTATAGACCAATAATCCTCCGGGACGAAGCGCCTCCCAAACATCCTGCAAAATCTCGCGCTGACGGTCGGCACATTGCATAACATTACCCACGCTCCACTGCTGCACTGCAAAATCATCCTTACGGAACATCCCCTCGCCCGAACAAGGAGCATCCACTACAATCACGTCGAAGAAATTGCGCAACTGAGAAAAATCGGCAGGCATATTACGTGTTACCACCGCCGCAGGATTACCCCATTTTATCACATTCTCGGCAAGAACCTGCGCACGCAGAGGCATTGGTTCATTCGAGACAAGAAGGCTTCCTTTGGGGAGCAACGACAAGAGATGAGTAGTTTTTCCACCGGGAGCAGCGCAAAGGTCGAGCGCACGCACAGGGCCATCGACATACTGTCTTATAGCCTGTTCAAGAAACATAGACGAAGCCTCCTGCACATAGTAACAACCCGAATGAAAAAGCGGGTCACCCGTAAAGAGAGGACGCTCGGCAAGATAAGCAGCATCAGCTGCCCAAGGAACAGCATCAATGCTTTCGGGAACAGTAATCTTCTCCCTATTATAGCGCACACTCACAACAGGCGCCAAAGAGAGAGCCGACACAAAAGTATCGAACCTCGCCTCGCCAAAAAGTTGTTTTGTGCGTGTTATAAATTCTGCATTCAATTCCATTCCTTAATAAAGTTTTTACATCCCGAACAAACAGGACATAATTCAGCGCGAAGATACAAAAAATCCTGCTTACGAATATAATATATTCGCATTTAATTACACACAACAGCCACATAGTGGCGATATTGAGATATTTTTTAACAGTTTCAACGAAATTACAAGAGAAAGTACTGCCCGATTTGTTGAATCTTGAGCAAAAAATATCTACTTTTGTAAACTTCTAAAAAAACAGATAAACAATGAAACAATACCTATCGCTACTCGAAAGAATACTCAACGAGGGCACACGAAAAGACGACCGCACAGGAACAGGCACAATAAGCGTATTCGGACATCAGATGCGTTTCAACCTCGAAGAGGGTTTCCCCTGCCTCACCACAAAGAAGCTACATCTTAAATCAATCATACACGAGCTCTTGTGGTTCCTCAACGGCGACACAAACGTAAAATACTTGCAAGACAACGGTGTGAGAATATGGAACGAGTGGGCCGACGAGAATGGCGACCTCGGACACGTCTACGGCTATCAGTGGCGCTCTTGGCCCGACTATGACGGCGGACACATCGACCAGATTAGCGAGGTTATTGAGACAATTAAGCACAACCCCGACAGCAGACGCATCATCGTAAATGCATGGAATGTTGCCGACATAAAAAATATGAACCTGCCTCCCTGCCACGCAATGTTCCAGTTCTACGTTGCCGATGGCAAACTGAGCCTGCAGCTCTACCAACGCAGCGCTGACTGCTTCTTGGGAGTACCGTTCAACATTGCATCGTATGCACTTCTGCTACAGATGGTTGCGCAGGTAACAGGCCTTAAGGCCGGCGAGTTCATACACACTCTTGGCGACGCGCATCTATACATCAACCACATAGAGCAAGCCAAGCTACAGCTCACTCGCGAGCCATATGCACTGCCACAGATGAAGATTAACCCCGATGTAAAGGATATATTCTCATTCAAATTCGAGGATTTCAGTCTCGAGAACTACACAGCGCATCCTCACATCAAGGGTGTAGTAGCAGTATAAAAAAACAGATAAGTATGAATATCGCAATTATAGCCGCCGTTGCGAAAAACGGCGCAATAGGCAATGGGAACAAACTGATATATTGGTTGCCCAACGACCTTAAGAGATTCAAGAAACTGACAACCGGACACACCATTATTATGGGCAGCAACACATTCCGCTCGCTCCCCAAAGGTGCACTGCCCAACCGCCGCAACGTTGTCCTTTCGCGCAAGGGTGGCGAATTTCCCGGTGCCTAGCAGTTCACATCGTTAGACGAGGCACTGCAGAGCTGCAAAGGAGAAGAGACCGTGTATATCATTGGTGGCGAGATGCTTTACCGATATACACTTCCCTACGCCCACACTCTTGAACTGACCGAGGTAGATGATACCCCTTCTGAGGCCGATGCCTTCTTCCCTGCTATTAGCAACGAGTGGCAGCTAACGCACAGCGAGCTACACGAGAAGGACGAGAAGCACGCGCATAACTACACCTTTGCAACATATATAAGGAAACAATAATAGTTCAGTCAATTCGCCTGTAAAGTCGGGTGACATATAAGAGAGAATTCCTCCTTATCTAAATACAATAAGAACAAAAAAATGAG
>JAFYLO010000006.1 GCA_017557045.1 Bacteroidaceae bacterium
GAGTACAATGCAAGCTTGCTTGCAAATTGTAAACGAGCGCAGCCGAGTTTCGCATAAAGCAAACATTGCTTATCACGCAATGTCCCCTTTAAGGGCAGGAACTTTTTAGAATAGTTTTTATCCATTGAAGGATGGGGTGTACTTTTTAGGTATAATATCGCATAATCATTAAAAATAATACTCCTGTCAGTAAACAACAGTTGGGCGCACCTTTTCTTGTAGAGGTGCGCCCAACTGTTGTTTATCAGCCAAACGGGAAGAATAGGCCCGCTGCTATCTGTTCGTTATTTGCCTATATAATCCTTGATCAACTTGAATATCGGTTCGTAATTGGTGAAGATGGCATTCTCCCAAGTGTCGTGAATAGTGTGGTAATATTTGTATGCATCGCCGTGCTCGTTCATAAAGAACACACATGGCACATTTCTCTTGGCAAACGGATAGTGGTCGCTGTTGTCGGCGAGTTTCTGTCTATCCAATTTTTTGAAATACCCCTTCTCTGCATTTATCTTCTCAAATGAAGAAAATCCTTGCATACCCTCATCGCTTACCTCGCAATACTGTTCAGGGTTGTTGTCTCCTATCATGTCGAGATTGAACAGGTATTTTATCTGTTTCAAGGGGACAAGCGGGTGCTCGGCATACCACTCCGAGCCTCTGAGGTTGGCATCCTCGCCTGAAAAAGCTATAAAATACATGTCATATTCGGGTTTGTTCTTTGCATAGTGTGCGGCAAATGTGATGATGGCTGCTGTGCCCGAAGCATTGTCGTGTGCACCCGGATAGATGGTCTTTTTGCCTAATTTGCCAAGATGGTCGTAGTGGGCTGTGAAAACATAACAACTATCGTGCCTGTTGCCCTCCACTTTGGCTATCACATTGAAACATTCGTAGCCTTTAAGGAACTTGTTCTCCATATTCACCTTTATGCTTTTTGCGTTTTTGGGGAAGTCGGGTTTCACCCAGAGTATAGGCTTCTCCTTTACTGTCTCGCCGTATGCCTTGTAGAATTTCAATGGTGTTTCCCAAGTGTAGAGAAAGCCTGAGCAACTGCAATCCTTTTTGCTCTGCATCTTGTTGAAATCGGCATGGTGCTTGTAGGTGAACATAAAATCGCAGACCACAAAGGCACCCTTGTACTCAGGTGTTTCAAGGTCGGCAAATATCTTGTCGGGGTTGTAATTTTGCATATCAATGTAGTACAACTTGAATTCTCCCTTGAGCGAAGGGTTGAATTCTCTGACAGTAAAATCCTCTCCCGGAATCAGTTTCTTCCCGTCGACGCGTACATCCATTTTGCCGGGAAATGTATTTATGTCAAGTTTGAATGGTTGGCATATAACCTCATCTGCACCGGCTTTTGTAAATTCCTTTGCAATCCATTTGCCGGCCTTGTTTGCCCCATCTTCGGCATAGCCGCGTCCCTGGTATTTTTTAGAACTTAGTTCCTTGATAATCTTTTTGTAGTGCGCAAGGTCTTGAGCACCAACCTGCATGGCAATGGCTGCCATCAGTAATAGTAAAATTCTTTTCATGTTGTACTGTTTTTAGTGTGGTATTTTTTAGCTATTATATTTCGTACACAATCGGTTAGAAAAGGAAATTGAATCCAATGTTATTCCACATCTTCTCTCCATCTCGTTTGTCCAGCGCTTTCGCCATTTCCACTGATATGACAAAATTACGGTTCATGACAATCTTGAGGCCGCAACCCAGCGTAGAGTGCAGGTTTTCATTGTCGCCTGAGTAGAACGGATTGATAGTGCCACCTGAATAGTTGCTGAAAGCAGCCTTCTGCTCGCTTAAGCGGTAGGGCTGAATCACGCGGCCCATGTCGAAGAATGGATTCAGAGCAAGGTAGAAGTTCTGATTGATGAAGCGGAATTTGACAAAGCGCCAACGCAGTTCGGTATTCAACCACGCCATGCCGTTGCCCACAACACCGTTGCGGTTGATACCGCGTACCGAAGCATTACCTCCCAATCCTTCGGTGTATACCTTGCGGAAGAAGAGCGTGTTCAGGTTGTTTGTGAAATAAAAAGGAATCTCGCCTGCAATCTTTGCCTGAACTCCTACGCGATAAGCAAATGTAAGGCGCTCTTTCTGCAACGGCACATAGTGGCAACCAACGAATGTGAATCCCAAGTTGCTGTATCCCTCGCGGTCGATAATGTCAGGCGCACCCACCAGGGTGGCTTCTATATTCACACCGCGTGTAGGATCGCTGTCGTGGTCGCGTGTGTCATATACCAATCCTGCTTTCAGGTGCAGTACATTGCCACCACGTGCCTCATCCTCGCGAATCAGTCCCGCCTTGCGGTAAAGGTCGTACAATGTTGTCTGGTCCTTGTATTCATCAAGTTTTAAAGGACCGGTCTTGATGTTATAGTAGCCTACACCCGCAGCCCAATGCAGGTTGCCTGCAATGCGTTTTTGCATGCTTGCTACGAATCGGAATTGGTTGCGGCTCATCCAGTTGAGTGCCGATGTCTCGTTATTGGCAAGGTCTATGCCGTCCGCGTAAAAAGGCGATGCATAGCCGTTGTAACCATAGAAATCGAATTTCTTGGCACTGAAATAGGTGCAGTCGAAGAATAGTTTGCCATCGGGGATAAGTGTCTTGAAATCTCCGTAGCATCGCAACAAAGACGAACCTCCTGTAAAGGTTGAGGCCTCAAGGTTCATCTTGTAGTCATACGAAGGATAGTTTGTTCCATCCCCGAAATTGAAGATGTCAAGGCATACTCCATATTGGAAACCCAAGTCGCTGTCCCATCCCACGACAGGCAGCGGACCGAAATTCCATCCCTTCTTTACAATCTCTTTATTGTCAGTTTCTTGTGCTGTCAGGCATAATGATACGGCGCATAGCAACAAGCTGAGTAAAGTGCGTTTCATAGTAAGGAAATTATATATTGCTAATTTTATTCTCCTTTATTGATTTATAAAATCTTCTTGAAGAATCTTTTCAAGTTCCTCGCGCCAATCCTCGCCGTTTACGGCTTTCAGCGTACGGATGCCGAGTTCCTTTGCAGCCTCGATATTCCTTTCGCCATCATCGACGAACAGTGTCTCTTCGGGAAGCATATTGCCATCTGCGAGCATTTTCTTGTAAATCTCCTCGCCGGGTTTAGAACAGCCCATAAGGTAGCTAAGGTAAAGCTCGTCGAAATAGTCGTCGAGTGATTTTCCCTCTGCTGTGAGTTTGGGCGACCGCGCCCACCCTTGAAGAAAGGGGTTGGTGTTGCTAAGCACGCACAGACGGTAGCTTCCGCGTAATTTCTGAAGATATTCCATCCACTCGGTCTGCACAGCAACGATAAAGCCCATCCACGCATGAAGCGCCTCGTTGTAACTTATTGTGCGTCCGCATAATTTCCCAAGTTCAGCGCAGAAGGTCTCTGCGTCAATGTCGCCATTTTCAAGCTTAAAAAATATTCCCGTCTGCTTGTAGGCATTGAGATATTCTTCGGGATTCTGTAAACCCAAGTTTCTGAAGCGTTCAATGGCTTGCTTTGTGTCTATCGCCGTTAGCACGCCTCCAAAATCAAATACAAGATTCTTTATCATATCCGTATATCCAAATTTTCCCCGAAGATACATAAAATGTTGCTCAATTTTCTATAATTAGCACAAATTATATTGAATTTACCGGTAAAAAAGCTAATTTTGTTGTATCAATACAACGAATATAGGCTTCACTCGTTGTAAGATATAGAAGCAAGCTTCATATCTCACTCGTTTGCACTATATTTGTTGAATAAACCAACGAATATAGGCTTCACTCGTTGTAAGATATTGAAGCAAGCTTCATATCTCACTCGTTTGCTCTATATTTGTAAGTAATAGAATAATATCAGTAAGTATATATGGAGAATCTTGATGGCCGTTTGGTCGTGGGCGTATCGTCGAGAGCCTTGTTCGACCTTGAGAAAGAAAATGAGATATTCGTACGCGACGGAATAAAGAAGTATCGTGAGTATCAGGAACTTCACGAGGATGAACCGCTCGAAAAGGGTACGGCATTCTATCTGGTGAAGAGCCTGCTCGAACTTAACAAACAGGCAAACAGGCCCATTGTGGAGGTTGTGGTAATGTCGCGCAACAGCCCTGAGACAGGTATGCGTATGCTCAAGTCGCTCGACCAGTATAAACTCGACATTACCCGTGTGGCACTCTCCGGTGGCGAGTCGCTGTCGAAATATCTGAAAGCATTTTCTATTGACCTTTTCCTCTCTAAAGATGAGCAGGATGTTCAGAAAGTGATAGATTCGGGAATCTGTGCTTCGGCACTCATTTATGCTCCTCCCACCGATTTTAATCCGGAGGACAGTCGTGTGAAGATAGCTTTCGACGCCGATGCCGTGGTCTTCTCCGACGAATCGGAGTGCCGCTTCAAGCGAGAGGGCATGGAGGCTTTCTACAAATACGAGAAGGAGCATGCCGATGAACCTCTGAAAGAGGGCCCTTTTGCCAAGCTGCTGATGAAACTCTCTGCCATTCAGGAGTGCTTCCCTACTTCAATAGAGTTGTCGCCACTGCGACTTGCTATAGTAACATCGCGCAGTATGCCCTCGCACTTCAGAGTGATAAAGACATTGCGCAAGTGGGGCGTGTATGTCGACGAGGCATACTTCTTGGGCGGATTGCGCAAGGATGAACTGCTGAAAGCATTCGGAGCGCACATCTTCTTCGACGATCAGGATACGCACCTGACAACATCTAGCAAATATGTGCCGTCGGGAAAAGTGCCTTATCACTCATCGTCGCAAATAATTGAAGCTATAAAAGAGAAAAAGGAGGCTGAAAATGGCTGACAACTATATCGGTAAGAAGATGGAGGAGTATAAGGGCCGTTCCTCTGCTCCGTCGTCGGCGCGTCGCCCTAATACGCTTATGTCGCTGCTTGCAAAGAACAGAAGTTGCCGCGGATACGACAGCACATTCATTGTGCGCGACGATCAGTTGCGCAGCATCATAGAGGTTAACACCAAAGTTGCTTCGGCTCGCAACGCACAGGTGTTGCGTTTCCGCCCTGTAAACCACAGCGAGGCCGCAAAAATATTGCCCCACATACGTCTCGGGGGAGCCCTTCCACAGCTGAATCTCCCATTGCCGGGAAGTGAACCAAATGCCTTTATAGTGATATGTTCCACAGTGCCCGAAAGCCGTTTCGTCTATACCGATTTGGGAATTTCGGCGCAGAGCATGCTGTTGCGTGCAACAGAAATGGGGCTTGCCGGCATCTGCATAGGTGCATTCGATTCCGAAGCTGTGCAGCGCGAGCTCTCTCTGCCACTTGCGCCGTTGCTTATCCTTGCTATAGGTCGCAGCATAGAAGATATACGCCTTGTGGATGCAGCTGAGGGCGACAGTCTGAAGTATTATCGAGAAGAGGGTGTGCATTATGTCCCAAAATTAAAACTCGACAATCTTATATTGGAATAATGGAATATATTCTATAATGATAAAAATATAATGATTATCAAATATATTACCTAAAGTGCAACGTTGTATTGCAATGTCGGTGGAAATAAGTAACTTGAAAAGTTGTCCCACTTTAAGCTAATCTTTGGACACATCTTTCAGTTTTTATATTTTGCTAATCTCTTTAAAATAAGAAACTTAAAAAAAGCTGTCCCTCTTAAAGGGGGACGAGAACTTTTTTCCGAGAAAAAAGTTCGGAGGGGGTTCTTAACCCATCGTACTACAATAAACCATACTACGCGAGGAAAACCCCTCCGTCTTCAAAAACTATCGTTTTTGAATCCACCTCCCC
>JAFYLO010000040.1 GCA_017557045.1 Bacteroidaceae bacterium
AGCCCTGCGAAACATTGCCCAAAGAGAGCTTCCGTCCCGATTGAAGGAACTTGCCGACAAGCACGGTTTCCAGTACACCCGCGTCACACTGCGCGACAGCCACACACGATGGGGCAGCTGCAGCAATCGGGCGAGCATAAGTCTCAGCATCTACCTGCAACTGCTTCCGCAACACCTCATCGACTATGTGCTGCTGCATGAATTGTGCCACACCATGGAACTTAACCACGGCGAGCGCTTCTGGGCACTGATGAACAGGGTAACCGGCGGAAAAGCCAAATCGTTGAGGGAAAAGCTGAAAGAACACAGGACCGATTTCTGATTTTTTGAATAAATTTTACCAAAATCCAACGCAGTTTTAGAAAAAACCATTACATTTGCAAAATACTTAAGAAATTAACTATAAAAACTTAATATTAACCAAAAACCTAATCCTATGAGAAAATCTTTACTTCTCTCAATGCTCATCTCTATGATGGCAGTTTTCGGAGTACAGGCGCAGACATGGCAGCATGAAATGACCAAGGCTGACGGACTTCCCGGAAAGAACATGGGTATGTATTATCGGATGACTACCCCTGTTTATGAACTTGACGAGGCAACCAATGTTGTTCGTCTTACTGTTTTTTCTACAAACAATGTAGATAACAACTTCCCCAGCGGTTTCACCAACAACTCATCAGCGTTCCCCACATTCGCTATCTCTGAGATTCGTCTCTTCGACGGCGAGGGCAACCAGGTTGAGGTTACCGCAGACATGATTACCACCAACGCTTTGGCGTTGAACGAGGGTTCAATCGACGCAATGGTCGACAACACCCCCTCAACACACTTCCACTCTACATACTCTAAGGGTGAAGTGCCCCAGGCTTACCACTACATCGAGATTGCTCTCAACACACCTATGAGCAAGTTCCAGTTGCAGTGGGATACACGCTACTACTACTTCTACACCGACCCCACACACGTTGCTGTAACAATAGGTGAGGAGGCTCTCCCCAACAAGGATGCAGAGTTCGTTCTTGGCGAGCAGGTAACATCAGTAGACGCTATCCAGACAAACAAGCTCTATGTTCTCCGTGGTAACTACTTCGAGTTCACACGTACAGACGACGAGCGCACATTGCCCTCTTACGGTGAGGCTTTCTACCACTCACCCATCGGTGCTGCCCTCACTCCTTCTGCAGCCAGCCTCTTGTGGCTCGAGGATGCAGGTGACGGCAAGTACTTCATGCACTGGCTCGGTTACGACCGTTACATCAAGGCTGGCGGCGAGATTGAGGCAGGTGCTTACGTTGAGGCTACTGCAGACCCCACAGCTGCTGCTGCTCTCGAGTTCTCTGAGTGCGACACAACAGCCGGCGCTTTCATCATCACAAGCGAGAACAACTACCTTGGCCAGCGCCGTTTCGTTAAGATGAGCTGGGTTAACAATGACAACAGAGAGGGCGAAACTTCTACATACCACTATGCATGGAACCTCTACGATGCTACTGCAAACATGAAGGCTGTTGCTCCCTACCTCCAGGAGTCAATCGACAAGGCTGAGGAGCTCATGGCTATCCAGGGCGTTGCTTCTGAGGACGAAGGCGAGTTCGAGGCTCTTACAACTGCAGTCGCTGCCGCTAAGGACCTTATCGCAGCAGGCGAGGCTGACGGTGACGAGACACTCCAAGCATACGCTAACCTCGTTTCACTCATCAACGCTTACCGCATCACATACATCTACGTGCTTGCAGACTCTATCGCTGAGATCCTTGAGAACGACGACATCGTATTCTGCGAGGACGGCTGGACAAAGGGCGGTTTCCCCGCAACATGGGAGCAGGCTTTGATTGACCTCATGGACGAGGCTGGTCAGGTTGCCGACAATCCCACAAGCTCTACATTGGTAGAGAATACAATCGCTAAGGTATGCACTTCACTCAGTTCATTCTGGGCTTCTGCAGTTAACGAAGTTACTACATTCCCCATCCACTTGGAGGAAGAGAAGGACGGTCTTACAGCTGAGAACAAGCGAGTAGGCAACCGCTTCAACTTCACTTCTCCCTTGTACTACCTCTCAGAGGCTACAGATGTTATCCGTTTCACATGGTTCAGAAACACATCTATGGAGCTCAAGGAGAACTGCGGTAACGTAGTATTCATCTCATTGTCAGAAATCTACCTCTACGACGAGCAGGGCAACAAGATCGAGCTCCGCGAGGATATGATCTCTACAAACTCAGTACAGCCCGACGACGGTGACGGCATCGTAGCTCTTTGCGACGGCAACGAGGGCAACTACTACCACGGCTGCTGGAACCCCAGTGCAGAAGGTGCACTTTGCCCCCAGAACGGCGAGTATGCTTACATTGACATCGCTCTCGACACAGAGATTTCTGCATTCTCATACAAGTTTGTAGGCCGTGACCACAGCAACGACTTCTACAAGCACTATCCTACTGACTACGCTATCACTCCCGGAACAACCATTGACTATGAAGAGGTCAAGACTGTTAAGGTAGACGAGTACAACGGTGTTCGTGGCGAGCAGATTACAGACGCTGCACAGATTGTTCCCGGTGAACTCTACGTATTGTGGGGCAACCTTGAGGTTGTAAGCAATGGTACTGAGGGTTCAGGATACTACGACGGTGCATGGCAGAATGTTGGCAAGGAGATGAGCAGCGCAAGCGTTGTTACATTCGAGGATGCCGGCGACGGCAAGCTGAACATGCGCAGCGTTGCAAGCAATGCTTACTTGAAGACTCCCGCAGGCTGGGAAGGTGCTTCTACAACATACTTCAAGGATGAGGCTTGCCCCTTGAGCATCATGGCAAGCAGCAACCTTGAGAACTCATTCAAGATCTTCTACGAGGGTACAATCACTGACCCCGCAGAGACAGCAGGCGGTGGTTACGGTGCCGAGGCAATCTTCGTAATGCAGTCATGGCAGAGCAACATCGGTATGTTCACAATCACCGACTGGGAGTCTGACGACACAGACGGCGAGTCTGACTGGTACATCTACAAGGCTTCTGTTGACAACCAGGAGAAGCTCAACCTCGTTGGTATGATTGCTGCTGTTGAGTCATTCGGCATCGACTACGAGAACGTAGGCGAGGGTGTAGGTATGCTCAACGAGGCAGTTGTTGCTCCTATCGCTGATGCTGTCGCTAAGGCACAGGCTGTAGTTGAGACAGGCGACGAGGCTGCTTGCAAGGCTGCAGCTGCTGAGCTCGCTAAGGTTATCCAGACAATTCCTTCAATCAACACTAACCCCCTTATCTCTGGCAACGACTACATCATCCGTAGTGCAAACAAGGAGTTCAAGGATTACCACACACAGAACATCGCAATGTTCGCTGGTCCCGCTAACGGTTCAGGTGCAGATGCTAACGCTGCCAACATGGTATGGTACAACTACGAGTACTCACTCGATGGTATGGATTCAACTGTATTCCACTGGACATTCACACAGGATACAATCGTGAACGAGGGCGAAGAGGCATGGGCTAAGTACACTATCAAGAACGTATTGTACGATGAGTACATGGTTCCCGCATACCCCAACGGTAAGAATATCACAACTTCACCCTACAGCAGCAACGACGCAGCTCCCCTTATCTACTTGCGTCCCAGCAGCCAGAAGGTAGGTATGTGGACATTGGTAGGTGTTGAGGCATGGCATCAGCCCTCTTCCCCCAGCTACTGCTACTTCGAGGTACGTACTGGCGGTGGCCCTTACACCACAGGTCCTGCAGCTCACTACGGTCGCGTAGCAACATGGAGCTACTCAGCTAACTCAACACAGTGGAAGATTATCCCCGTAGCAAATACTACTTCTATCAGCGACATCGTTGTTGAAGAGCCCGCAGGTGAGGTAATCTCTACTACATACATCACTCCCGACGGTGTAACATCTAACGTTCCTGTCAAGGGTGTATGCATCATCAGAAGAGTTTACGCAAACGGCGTAATCACTACTGAGAAAGAATTCATCAAGTAATTGATATAAACAAACTCTGAAATCGGGGTGCACTTCTTTAAAGAGGTGCACCCCGATTCTTTTTCGGTTTATGAAGATTTGCACAAAAAAACGGTACTATTTGAAACGCTTTTATATTGTTTAACAAACAGAGCCGCAACCATTTCGGAACATTTGCACTATTTTTGTAGTATAAACACAGTGAATATAGGCTACAAAAAACAATAATCATGGAATTTTTACCTAAGATAGACCGCTTCGAATTCGAAGTAGACAAGACAACCGTCGACAAACTCCACCGTATGCGCCCAAGCGCACTCTGCAACATGATGCTGTCGTGTGCCGGAAGACATGCCGACAGCCGCGGATTCGGCGCCACACGCAAACTCGGTTGGGTGATGGCACGCATGGTGCTTGACATAAAGAATATCCCTCTTGGAGGAGAGAAATTCACCATTGAGACATTCATCAAGAATGCATACCGCGGATTCACAGACCGATGCCTCCGTGCCATCGACGAGAATGGCAATGAGCTTGCTGCCATGATGTGCACCTTTGCAATGATTGACCTTGACACCCGCGCACCGTTCGACTTCGACAGCGAATTCCACGATTGCTTCGTACACTACCTTACACCCGAGGAACCTTTCAGCATCCCCAGAGTGCCGTCGCCCCGCAGATGCAATGTCGAGGGCATTGAAGGCATACACCGCCGCATAAGATATAGCGATGTAGACATCAACGGACACATGAACAGCATACGCTACATAGACCACATTATGGATATTCTGCCGCTCGACTATCTTTACACACACGACTTCAGCCGCTTTGTGGTAGCCTATATGCAGGAGGCAAAGCCGGGCGAAGGTCTCAACTACTTCATGAAGGAGGTTGAAGACGACACCTATTATGTGCAGATTGCAAAAGATAGTGGCGAGACCATCTGCCGTTGCGAAATGAGTTTTATGCCTCGTCCTGAGATTGAGGAGGAGTAGGCAAATCGCAATACAGTTATTGTAGAATGAATTTTTCTTTTTGATAAATTGTTATTTCTACAACCACAAGACATTGTCCTCGCATTACATTTGCAGTAAAAAAGCATTATGAGACATTTTTACGACGACAATGATGAAATGCCCGGCATCTTTAACACAACAAGGGGGCGAGTGAATGACAATGGTAATATAAATAAGCCTAACGACAAAGGTCCTTATGGAACATATCAAAGTCTATCCGAAGATGAGAAAAACTTTATTTTCAACTATCCTCGTATGGCATATAAGTTCTACAATAATTCAAAAAAGGCAAAGAGTGTAGGCAGGCTTTTTAATGGCACATCCAATGGATATGGTGATGCTGTACGTCACTGCTACTGGTGTGCACTAAATCAAGTATCTGCAGGTCTGAATTCACCGCTTGCAGAAGAATACGGAAATGCCCATGAGAATACTCCAAGCAATAAAATCAATGAAAAAATAATGGACCTGCACAACAATTCCGTAGGGTATTACCTAGGCAATCAGGCCATAAAGAACAATTGGAGTGAAGACGAACTGTTAAGAAAAATAATCAAAGCTGCTGATGATGGTATATTGCAAACCGGTACTTAAAATTGCTATTTTTATATTTCTTTTTACAATGCCACTGGCATCTTGCAAAAAGAACTTGAAGAATGATATATGCTTCGCTTTAGATACTTTTGGGTTACTTGGTACAAAAGAACCAATGCTTGAATTAAACTTAGAAGAACAAGCGATAGAAGAGCCTTTCTCTTTGGCAAAGTATTGTAAGGAGGAATATGACAGCATATTGTTATTAGTTCCCTATACAAATACAGAAAACAAAAATTTTACCAGCCTAAAGATGTCAGACAGACTAAGGAACAAATGCGACAATAACACCTTATTTGATTCGTTTTCTACAATTCTTTTCATTAAGGACGGAGAGGTTAAAGCATATTCTGTGGTAGATAGGAACTATGTCGACTTTGCGACAAATGACAACACGGATAATCCGCGTTCATATTCATTTGAACAACAATTTATAATAGATAAAAATAAATGTGCTCATCTATATAATGAACAGTTGAATTAGTTCGCATTATATAAACCAAATTTAAACCAAATTCCACCGCTTCGCGCCTTATGGCATCCGAAGCGGTGGAATTTTGTTTCTACAGGCTGTGTACAGACGTTACTGCTTTGAAGAGAGGTATCTCTCGGCCTCCATTGCAGCCTTGCAGCCGCTTGCCGCAGCTGTGATAGCCTGTCGGTAGTGAGGGTCGGCAACATCGCCGGCAACAAAGACGCCGGGAACTACTGTGCGCACTCCGCCCGCATCACCGGGAACAAAGTACCCGGTCTCGTCGGTTGCAAGATAACTCTTGAATATATCGCTGTTGGGTTTATGACCAATAGCAAGGAAGAAACCGTCAATGGCAACATCATAGTGTTTCTCGTCAGCCTCGCCTTTGCGCTTTACAAGGTGAACACCCTCAACCTTGTTTTCGCCGAAAAGTCCTTCGGTGTTATGCTCGAAAAGGACTTCAATCTTGGGGTTGGCCAATGTACGGTCTTGCATTGCCTTAGACGCTCTCAGATAGGGTTTGCGGACGATGAGATATACCTTTGCGGCGAGCGATGCAAGGTAGTTTGCCTCTTCGCAGGCTGTATCTCCGCCACCCACTACTGCAACAATTTTCTTGCGGAAGAAGAAGCCGTCACATGTAGCGCAGGCGCTGACACCCTTGCCCTGATATTTTGTCTCGTCGGCTATTCCGAGGTATTTTGCAGTAGCTCCTGTTGCAACAATCACAGTGTCGCACTCAATCACCTTACCATCGTCGAGAGTTACCTTGTAGGGAGTCTCCTCGAAGTCAACCTCAACCACACTGCCCGAACGTACATCGGCGCCGACATTCACTGCCTGTTTGCGCATATTGTCCATAAGTTCGAAGCCGGTGATTCCGTTGGGAAAGCCGGGAAAATTCTCTATGATAGTTGTCTGTGTGAGCTGACCGCCGGGCTGCATTCCCTCAATCACCACAGGTGAGAGGTTGGCACGTGCCGCATATATCGCAGCAGTGTAGCCCGAAGGGCCCGAACCTATTACCAAACATTTTACTCTTTCCATAATATCTTTATTATTTTATATTTTATTTTTCATCGCATATCCACCACCTCGGCACCGGGGAAACTCTTCTCGCGGCAACGGAACTCCTTGTTCGTGAAGCGGCATTTGCTCTTGTAGGAATCTACGGTTATATTTGCTGTACTGCCATTCTCATAGCATACTACCAAACGCACAGGCAGTGAATTCTGTTTATCCAACAACACTGTTACCCTCTTTATGTCGTTGCCACGTGCAATTTCTGTCATTGTAACAGCATTCTCTTTTGCCGTAGAGAACTTGCCGTCGATGGTGCATTTAAATCCATGCTTATACAGTTCCATGAGGTGCACGGGGGAGAATGCGCGGGCATCGTCGGCATTAGGCTCCGAGATGTAAATTTCGTTGTTCTGCGCAAGGTAACTCCACTGGGTAGTGCCATCGCACCATAGTTTCATAGCATCGGTGAGCAGCACATACTTCTCGCCATCCATCTTCAGCGTACCTTTATCGTCAAAAATCTCTTCGCCCGAAGCATCGTTCATTATGATGGTGAAACCCATCTGCACGCCTGCGTCGGCTTTTATAGCAGAGACCGCCTTATCGAGCAAAGCCTCTGCCTTGCCGCCCTGCGCCATTGCCATGTATGGCAGCAACAGGGATAATATAGCAATAATATTTATTTTCATAGTTCGGGATTTAACAACTGTTTCAGTCTGAATTCAAGATCTGTCTCATCGGGACAAAGTACCTGACGGGGCTTTGCTCCCTCCTGCTCTCCCACGATTCCCGCACGACACAACTGATCCATTATTCGTCCGGCGCGGTTGAAGCCTATATTGAATTTACGTTGCAGCATTGATGTAGAGCCCTGCTGATTGACCACCACATGAAGAGCAGCCTCGGCAAACAGCGGGTCGAGACGCTCGCCGCTCATATCTCCGCCACGTGATGCGCCACCGCCTGCCTCAATATCCGCCTCATCAGGGTCGGGCAGATAGTAAGGAGCCGAATAGCCTTGCTGTGCCGATATATAGTCGCAGACGCGTTCTACCTCCTTAGTCTCCACAAGCGCACACTGCACTCGTACAGGGTCGTTGCCTGCAAGGAAGAGCATATCTCCGCGTCCCTGCAACTGGTTGGCACCTGTTCTTTCGAGTATGGTGCGCGAGTCGACTGCTGAAATAACACGGAAAGCCATACGGGCAGGGAAGTTGGCCTTGATGTTACCGGTGATGATGTTGGCTGTAGGACGCTGTGTGGCGATAATCATGTGTATACCTACCGCACGCGCCTTCTGTGCGATACGGGCGATGGGCAGTTCAATCTCCTTGCCCGCCTGCATCATCAGGTCGCCATACTCGTCTATTATAACAACAATGTATGGCATGAAGCGGTGGCCCTTGGTGGGAAGAAGTTCGCGGTTGAGATACTTTTCATTATACTCCTTGAGCGAGCGCACGCGTGCATCCTGCAAAAGTTTGTAGCGGTTGTCCATCTCCACGCAGAGCGACTTCAGGGTGCGTACCACGCGATAGACATCGGTGATGATGGTCTCCTCCTCACTCTCCAGCTTTGCAAGGAAGTGTTTTTCGAGCACCTTGTAGAGGCTAAGCTCCACCATCTTTGGGTCGACCATCACAAACTTCAAGTAAGCGGGGTGCATCTTGTAGAGCAGCGAAGTGATTATCGCATTGAGGCCAACCGACTTACCCATACCCGTAGCACCGGCTACAAGCAAGTGGGGCATCTTGGCAAGGTCCACCATATATATCTCATTGGAGATTGTCTTTCCCAGAGCCAGCGGCAACTGCATTTCAGTCTCCTTGAACTTGCGGCTGTTGAGCAGAGACACCATAGGCACAATCTGCTTGTTGCTGTTGGGTACCTCTATTCCTATTGTACCCTTTCCGGGAATGGGGGCAATGATTCTGACACAAAGGGCAGAGAGAGACATGGCAATGTCATCCTCAAGACCTCTGATCTTGGCTATACGCACACCGGGAGCAGGTGTAATTTCGTAAAGCGTGATTGTGGGGCCTACGGTAGCCTTTATGGAGCTTATCTGAATATCAAAATTTTTCAGTACCTCGACAATCTTATCCTTGTTGGCTGTCTGCTCCTCCATGTTTATCGACTGCACAGGCGACTCATATTTGTCGAGCAGGTCGAGTGTAGGGCTCTTATAATAGCTCAGTTCATCCTTAGGATTGATGGGGGCAAGCATTTTGCCTCCTGTATCCTCCTCGTCGGGCAATTCAACATCAAAGCCTACCTCTTCTTTATCCTCAGAGAGAGAGGTTGAATTTTCATCAGAAGTCTCTTCAGGCTGCAGCTCCTGTTCATTATCCACCGTAAATTCTACGGTAAACTCCTTTTCCTGTTCTGTATGTTGTTCATCATCCTGCTCTGTGTCTTCTTCTGTCTCCTCCTCTTCATCATCTTCCACATCCTCCTCTATATCATCTTCATTTCCGTCAGCTTCGTCAGCTTCATCCTCAACATCCTCCTCATCGGCATCAGCGGTTGCATCTTCAGCCGACTCGTCACTGTTGTCATCGGCCGATTTTGAAGGTTTGAGCTTGCCCACCTGCGACGCACCGAAGCTGAATGCCTTCTTTATCCAGATGATGGTATTGCGGGTAACATAAACCATAAACAGCACAAGGGTTATCAACAACAGCAGCACCATACCCAACGGGCCTATCTGAGACTCCAACCACGCGGTAACATTGTCTCCATGATGGCCGCCCGGCGAGAGAAAACTGCCTGCCATGACCTCTCCGAAGACAAAGCTGAAGAATACAGAGCCCCACACAAGCCCGAACACCGAGCCTATGAACCACTTGAAAAGAGCCGGCTTGCGCCACTTTGTCAATCTTATGATAAGCGCCACCAGGAATGGGAACATCGCAAATGCTGCCCAGCCGAAACAGCCGTTCATCAGGAAATATGCTATTCTTACCCCCAACGAACCAGTGCAGCCCTCAACGCCGTTGTCTGTTGCAGCGAGGTCGACATTGGCACCCGGTTCAACCTGACTGTTGTCCGCTCCGCCTGAATTCACATACGACAGGAACGACGAGAAAAGGAACAATACCAATATTGCCAGAAGTGCAACTATCACAAAGCGCATTGTAGAGCCGGTAATATTCTCCTTCAAACGAGAAAAGAGTCCCGGCTTATTCTGTTTTTTACCCTTATTGTCTTTATTTTTTGCCATTATTTTATGAATATGTTCTATTGAGATTGAGTGAAAAAAGTCCGCAAATATATCATCTTGACCTATTTATTTGCCACCACCAAAGGATGACAGCGAAACAACTTACAAAAATAGCATTTTTTATTGAAAAGAGAAGCACGACTAAGACAAACTTTTCAAATATTTGTTCCTTTCGCCACAATACCCTATATTCGCAGATAAGCACCGGAATTCAGACGACAGACTTACGTTTGACACACGATGAGACATCGGCTCTACAGCAAGACACCGAAGTTCCTGCTTAGGCACAAGTAACCACATTTTCTCCCATACACAGTTTGAAATAGACAAAATTCAATTAACTTTGCTTTTTGATGAATCAACAGAGAATGGCTACGAAGAAAAACAAAGTACGCGAAATAAAGCTCGGCAAGATACGCGACAAACGCGGCAACCTTTCGGTTGTCGAGTCGGGCATGTCATTGCCCTTCGAAATAAAACGTACCTATTGGGTGTACGACGTACCCGGAGGCGAAGCACGACAAGGGCACGCCTATTACAAGAGCGAGGAATTCATCATCGCCCTGTCGGGAAGTTTCGACCTGCTTGTCGACGACGGCACCACAAGCACCACCTACCACCTCGACCAATGCAGCAAAGGCATCTACATACCTGCCGGCACATGGCGCCATCTGCTGAACTTCGCAACAAACTCGATAGCGCTCATCATCACCTCCACAAAGTACAACCCCAAAGACTACATACGCGATTACGGACAATTCGTCGAATTTAAAAAGAGTAACCCATGAAAGAAGCAACCATAGACGACTGCCGCATAATAGAGCTTGGCCGCCACCACGGTTCGAAAGGCAACCTCACCGAAGTGGAGAACGGCAAAATAGCAGGCTTCGACACCGAACGGGTATTCTTCATATACGACATTCCCGGCGGAGCCTCACGCGGCGGACACGCCCACAAAACACTGCGCGAACTAATCATAGCCGCCTCAGGCAGTTTCGATGTCTACATAAACGACGGCACATGCGAAAGAACCTTCCACCTCAACCGCCCCTCACAGGCACTCCTGCTGTCGGCCGGTGTGTGGGAAGAACTAAGGAACTTCTCCAGCGGAGCAGTTGCACTTGTACTTGCATCAGAGCACTACGCACCTGAGGACTATATACGCAATTTCGACGAATTCATCGAATATAAACAGCAATGATACCCTACCTTCCCCTTAAAGAGATAACAGCCTCATACGAGCCCGAAATAACCTTCGCCCTGCAACAGATAGTAGAGCGCGGATGGTTCCTGCTCGGCGAAGAGTGTGCCTCATTCGAAAAAGAGTATGCCGCATACATCGGCAGCAGACACTGCATTGCCTGCGGCAACGGATACGATGCCCTGTGGCTCATACTGCGCGCCTACCGCGAAGCGGGCATCCTGCACGATGGCGACGAAGTAATAGTACCCGCCAACACCTTCATAGCCTCGGTGCTCGCAATCACCAACAACAATCTGACCCCCATATTTGCAGATGTCGACCCCACAACCTACCTTGTAGGCGAAAAGGAACTTCGCGAAGCTGTTACCCCCCGCACAAAAGCATATATGATGGTACACCTCTACGGACAATGCGCATACAGCGATGCCATCGGCACATTCTGCCGCGAACGGGGAATAAAGATAATCGAGGACAACGCGCAGGCCCACGGTTCACAATACAACAACCGCCGTACAGGCTCTCTTGGCGACGCAGCCGCACACAGCTTCTATCCCGGCAAGAATCTCGGAGCATTGGGCGACGCAGGCGCAGTAACCACCGACGACCCCACCCTTGCCGACACAATAGCTTCGCTCCACAACTACGGTAGCCACAAGAAATACATACACAACCACGCAGGCATCAACAGCCGAATGGACGAATTTCAGGCAGCCATACTGCGCATAAAACTGCGCCGCCTCGACGAGGATAACAACCGTCGCCGTGCAATAGCCCGCAAATACATCGAAAATATAAACAACCCCCACGTGCGCACACCGCATATCGAAAAATCCGATGCACACGTATTCCACATATTCCCCCTTATGTCCGCAGAGCGCGACTGCCTGAGACAACACCTCGAAGCCCACGGCATACAGACACAGATACACTACCCCATCCCTCCGCACAAACAGCAATGCTACCAAGAGTGGAGCCACCTCACATTCCCCATTGCCGAAAGGCTCTCCCGCGAGGAACTGAGCCTGCCGCTCCACCCATTGCTAACCGAGGCCGAAACAGACGAAATTATTGCGGCTGTTAACAGTTTCCAAACAGTCTAAGTGTTATGAAAACAACAAATAACATTGCAAAATATAATATCTGGAAACGGAATAGAGAAATACCCCGGAGGGGTAACATTATATAGCGTAGGCTGTGAGGCCTACGGATATAGGAATATACAGCCTCAGCCCTGTAAGGGGCGAAATTATGAACAGCTGTAATTACTGTTTCGCCCCTTCAGGGCTGTGTGTTTGTTATGCATTTACATAGCCCTTACGGACTATGCTATACAGTTTTGCCCTTTCAGGGCTTTAAGCCGAACGGGGAAGGGAGTTTGACAGAATACACCGGCAGAACCATCAAACTCCTCCGGCCTAACGGCCACCTCCTCTTATCCAAGAGGAGGAGTTTTACTAACATATTGAATAACAAAGAAAAAAACTCTCCCTCTTGGATAAGAGGGAGTACCCGAAGGGGGAGGGAGTTTGACTGAACACACAAGCAAAAGTTCAAACTCCTCCGGCCTGACGGCCACCTCCTCTTATCCAAGAGGAGGAGCTTTAGTAAAATATTGAATAACAAAGAGAAAACGACTCTCCCTCTTGGATAAGAGGGACATTGCGTAATAAGCAATGTTTGCGACGACGGGAGCTTTAGCTCCCCCAAGGAGTGCCGAACGTAAAGTGAGGCTTAGAATGGGGGAGGGAGTTTGACCGAACGCACAAGCAAAACATTCAAACCCCTCCGGCAATAACACTGAATAATTAAAAAACTATGCTACGCAAACTGCTATATACCCTCACCTTGTTGCTGTTCATCAGCACAGCCACCGTTGCCCAATCCCCATTGGACACCCTTGCCATGCGTGCAATAATGGTGAACCAGCTGTTCCCGCAAGAGAGAGTGTACTTGCACTTCGATAACACCGCCTACTACTTAGGCGAGACAATGTGGTTCAAAGCATACACCACCAGCGGCCTCGCCGACAACGAAAAGCCACAGAGCCGCGTGCTCTATGTAGAACTCTGCGCCCCCGAAGGCTATGTAGTAGAGACAAAGAAATACAAACTCGACGAGAACGGCAGATGCCACGGCGAATTTGAACTGCGAAAAGAATTATTATCGGGATACTACGAAGTACGCGCCTACACCCGCTATATGCTCAACTGGGGCGAAGGAGCAATATTCAGCCGCGTATTCCCCGTCTACGATAAGGTGAACGGCGACAACTATGAGTTCAAGAAAATGCTCGACCGCAAGCGTGGCTTTATGAGTGATGGCAAATGGGTGACCGAAGAACTTCCGCCCGCAGATTTGAAATTCTATCCGGAGGGCGGACATCTTGTAGAGGGCATTCCGACAACTGTCGCTTATGAATTCTTAGACAACGAGGGCAAGCCCGGCAGAGATTCTATTTTTATTTTCGCAGACAAAGAACTGTTGCTTAAGAGCGTACCCACACACGCAGGAGCAGACACATTCGTATTTACTCCCAAAGCAGATATAAAATATCGCGCCGAAGTAAAGATAGGAAAGAAAAAACATAAATTCGAATTACCGAAGATTGAACAGCGCGGAGTGGTAATTAATCTCTCGCAGGCAGCAGACAGCGCAACCGTAACAATAAAGAACAACATAGATTTTCAGACACCACTGGGCATTGCAGTGCTCAACAGAGGAGTCCTTATAAACTATGAAACATTTTCATCAAACGAAAAGAATAAACAGATAACACTTGCCACCGACAGCCTCCCCGAAGGCGTAAACCGTGTAGTGGTCTTTGCCAACAGCAACATCCCCCTTGCCGAAAGACAATTCTTTGTGCGCCACAAGAATATTCTCCCCGGCGATAGACAGACGGTGAAGTTAACCACCAAAGTAAACGGTCTGAAGCCCGACGACATTATTCTGCAACCACACGAAAAGATAACCCTTACCGTTGAGCGCGAAGACGGCAAACCCATCGAAGAAACAGCAGACTTTTCTGTTTCAGTAAGCGATGCTGCCACACGACAGGTAATGTCATACACCCATAATATGTACACCCACATGTTGTTAGGTTCGGAACTGAAAGGCTATATCCCCGATGCAGCACAATATTTCACAGACAGCAGCGACGAGACACGAAGAAACCTCGACCTGCTGATGCTCACCCGCGGATGGACATCCTACGACTGGGACAAACTCACCACCAAGCATGTATCGCTCAAGCAACAGAAAGAGACCGGTCTTGGCATACAGGGAAAATTCTACAAGCAGACAAAAAATACCAAATTCGGCGAACTCAATCAATACTTCCTCACCCCGCAAAGGAATACCGACATAAAATTCGAAATATCCTACGACGACAGCATCATCCACCAATACCAGTTCGCAAGCGACGAGGATGGTGCATTCAAGATAGAAACCGAAGAGTTTACGGGTACAAAGGGAACACTTCTTACCCCTGAGCTCGACATGAACCGGCAGATGGACTCTACATACGTCTTTTCAATCAACAAGTTCTTCTCGCCACCGTTTGCACAATACAACTATTGGCAACGCACCACAGGCATGCCCATAAAGGAGGAAAAGCGCGACACAGCCATTGTTAAAATATCCGATCGCGAGTTTATGCTCGCAGAGGTAGACATCAATGACAAGAAGAAAAAATCCCGCTACGAGCGTCCGCCACTCAGCGAGGTGCGCTTCAACTTCCTTGAGGAATGGGAGTATGTAAAGGAAAAAATAATAGAGCGAAGCCTTGTAGGCGATAATAGCAATGAAAGAGAAGATGTTTCAGAAATTCTCGAAGCGATGAAAGCCGGTGGCAAGCATACCTACATAGACTCCCTGATGTTGCAGGAGAGACTTGTTACGACAAACAATGCAGCCCAAAAAGTACCGGCATCAGCTGTGTTGAGATCTATTTTTGAACGATACAACTATCCATGGGCATATTGGGTGAAATTGATAGTAGTAAAGGGTGAATATAACCCAGACTCCATAGTACACCCCGACAGGAAATATCTTCATGGAATCAATCCCGAAAAAATGATGAATTTCGAAGAGGTTGTCATCCGTAGTGACATTGGCACACGGCAGCAGTTTCAAAGAAGAGGCGAAGTGCTTCAAAGAGAAATGAATGCCTATAGCATTAAACGTTTGGAACAAGATTTCTATTATGGTTTTCTCGGTTGGTTGTGTATTGCTGACCGAAAGCGACATAATCTTCCTATGACTTTTTATGAAAACTTGTACGCAGGAATAGTAATGGATCCACTTACTGGTAACCTTACAGGCTCAGCCAGGCCTTATAACCCGAACTATGTAGCCTGCTTTATCCCATACAAGGAACAGCACAAAGGCATTGTACCAGAGTTGCATACAGGTTCGAACGAAGATGGAATAAGATCAAGAAACTCCACCCGCCGCTATACCACTATAAAAGGTTACAACGAAAGCAAGCAGTTCTATTCGCCCAATTACAAGGACAAGCGACCGAGCGACAAGAACGATGTCCGCCGCACGTTAACATGGGTACCATCGGTGAAAGCCGATGGCGGCAAACTGACAGTGGAACTGTACAACAGCGCAATAACACAAAAGCCTGTAATAGACATTGAAGGCATCGGCGGCAGCACTTTCTATGGAACAAATAATAATCTCGCCCACCGCACACTAAGCGATGAACAGGCAGGCAGCGAGAAGCGCTACGGAAAGAGCTTTATAAACAACCCTGCCATATTAGCCTATTCGTTCAAGATAACCACAGAGGGTAGAAACCTCTACCGCGAGAAGGAGTATACACGCGCCTTTGATAAATTCCACGAGGCAGCCGCGCTCGGCTATCCCGATGCGATGTTCTACACAGGTGTATGCTACACAAATGGCGATGGTGTGGAACGAGATTCCGTAAAGGCATTCCGTATGTTCCGCAGCGCGGCAAACGGCAATCATATCCCTGCCATGCACAACCTCGCCAACTGCTATATGCAGGGAATAGGCACTTTAAAGAACGATGCGCAGGCGCTGCAATGGTACACAGCGGCCGCCGACAGCGGCTTCGTGCGCTCGATGAGCGTGCTTGCCAAGAGCTACGAAGATGGAATCTTGTCTGAGAAATCTCCCGAAAAAGCTATCGAGTGGTACAAGCGCGCCGCTGAGAAGGAAGAACCCTATGCAATGTACTAGGTTGCGCGTATGCACGAGCACAACG
>JAFYLO010000041.1 GCA_017557045.1 Bacteroidaceae bacterium
CCCGGCAACGGAAAAAGCATCAAGATATTCGGAGCACGCGGCAACAACCTCAAGAACATCGACGCAGAATTCCCGTTGGGCAAGCTGATTTGCATAACAGGCGTATCGGGTGGCGGAAAATCCACCCTCATAAACAGCACCCTGCAACCCATTCTGTCGCAACACTTCTACCGTTCACTGCAACAGCCGCTGCCATACGACCGCATCGAAGGCATCGAACACATCGACAAGATAGTGAACGTAGACCAATCCCCGCTCGGACGCACCCCGCGCTCCAACCCCGCCACATACACCGGAGTATTCTCCGACATAAGAAACCTGTTCGTAGAACTGCCCGAAGCAAAAATACGCGGCTACAAAGCCGGTCGCTTCTCGTTCAACGTATCAGGCGGACGCTGCGATGCCTGCGGCGGCAACGGTTACAAGACATTGGAAATGAACTTCCTGCCCGATGTAATGGTCCCCTGCGAGGTGTGCCACGGCAAACGCTACAACCGCGAGACGCTCGAAGTACGCTACAAAGGGAAATCCATAGCCGATGTGCTTGACATGACAATAAACATGGCAGTGGAATTTTTCGAGAACATCCCCACCATCCTCAACAAGATAAAAGTGTTGCAGGAAGTAGGCCTCGGTTACATCAAACTCGGGCAGCCCTCCACTACCCTTTCGGGCGGAGAGAGCCAGCGTGTGAAGCTCGCCACCGAACTGTCGAAACGCGACACAGGAAAGACTCTCTATCTGCTCGACGAGCCTACCACCGGACTGCACTTCGAGGACATCAGAGTGTTGATGAATGTAGTCAACCGCTTGGTAGACAAAGGGAATACTGTGATAATAATAGAGCATAACCTCGACGTAATAAAACTTGCCGACCACATAATAGACATGGGTCCCGAAGGCGGACGCGAAGGAGGACAAATAGTCGCAACGGGCACCCCCGAAGAGGTTGCAGCCTCCGGCATAGGACTCACTGCCCCCTACCTTGCACGCGAACTCAAACCCTGAAAACCTACAAAATAGAGCCTATAGCATAGATATTTACACAAAAAGCCCCTATTTTACATAAAATATTGCTCTTTTTAAGGCAAACACATCCAAGATATATTGCGTTTGCCACGAAATAACAAAGCAAACTTTGTTTATCTCGCTCATTTTTATTACCTTTGCGGTTAACTGCAAATATAAGACTTCGCAAAAGCCTTATAAAAGCAAAATACCACGGATAAACACAGTGTAAAATAAATAATATTAACTAAATAAATCTATTAAAATCTATGTTTGAAGGACAACCTAAAGGCTTGTATGCCTTGGCTTTGGCCAACACCGGTGAGCGTTTCGGCTACTACACCATGCTCGCGGTATTCGTGTTATTCCTGCAGGCAAACTTCGGCTTCTCAGCCGCTGCCGCAGCATCTATCTATTCAACATTCCTTGGTCTTGTTTACTTTATGCCCCTCTTCGGCGGTATCGCTGCCGACAAATTGGGTTACGGTAAAATGGTAACAATCGGTATCTCAATCATGTTCTTGGGATACGTGCTCCTCGCACTCCCCTTGGGTGCAAACACATTGGCAATCATCGCCATGGGCGGTGCATTGTTGCTCATCTCTGTCGGTACCGGTCTTTTCAAAGGCAACTTGCAGGTAATGGTAGGTAACCTCTACGACGATCCCAAATATGCCGACAAGCGCGACGCAGGTTTCAGCGTATTCTACATGGCAATCAACATCGGTGCGATGTTCGCTCCCACAGCAGCCATCGAAATCATGAAGTGGGCACAGACCTCACTCGGCGTAAGCGAAGCTGACTCTTACCACTTCGCATTCGGCGTAGCCTGCCTTTCATTGATTGCATCAATCGCTGTTTACTACGCATTCCGCAGCACATTTGCACACACCGACCGCAGCAAGGCAACAGCAGCAGCCGGCGACAGCAACGTAAAAGAACTTACACCTGCCGAGACAAAAGAGCGCATCGTTGCCCTCATCCTTGTATTTGCAGTGGTAATCTTCTTCTGGATGGCATTCCACCAGAACGGTTCAACACTCACATTCTTCGCACGCGACTATACAGCAATAAGCTCTACAGGTATCCAGAGCATGGCATTCGACGTTGTTAACCTCGTATTCTGCATCTTCCTTGTTTACGGTCTCTTCGGCCTCGTTCAGAGCAAGACCGGTAAAGGCAAGGCAATCGCAGGTGCAATAATCCTTGGTGCAGTAGGCGGTCTTATCTACAAGTACAACGCATTGCCCGAAACAACAGAGGTAAGCGCCCCCATCTTCCAGCAGTTCAACGCTTGCTTCGTAGTGATGCTCACCCCTGTATCAATCGCCATCTTCGGCGCATTGGCAAAGAAAGGCAAAGAGCCCTCATCACCCATGAAGATCGGATTGGGTATGTTGGTAGCAGCCGTAGCATACGTACTCCTCACAGTAGGTTCTATCGGTCTTCCCGCACCTGAGCTCGACGCAGCAGGTCAGCCCATGCACATGGCAAACGTATCACCCAACTGGTTGATTTCTACATACCTCGTACTTACATTTGCCGAGCTTCTCCTCTCACCCATCGGTATTTCATTTGTAACAAAGGTAGCTCCTCCCAAATACGCAGGTATGATGATGGGTGGTTGGTTCGTTGCAACAGCCATCGGTAACTTCCTCGTTGCAATTCCCGCACTCATGTGGGGTGCATCACTCACAGTTGTTTGGGGTGTACTCATCGCTATCTGTCTGGTTGCAGCAATCTTTATCTTCGCTATCTTGAAGCGTCTCAACAAGGTTGCCCAGTAATCCATAGCACCATTAAACATATACAGACAATAACAAGAGGCTGTTTAGCAGATTTTGCCAAACAGCCTCTTGCAATAAAACGAAGAACAATGAGACTACTTTCATTAGCATCCGTAATAGCATTGGCACTCCTCGCAGCCTGCGGCACCAAAAGCAGCAACGAAGAGACAATAACAAGCGGCAACCCCCTGTTCGAAGGGTGGTATGCCGATCCCGAAGGAATCATCTACGACGACACATATTGGATATACCCCACATGGAGCAAGCCCTTCCACGAACAGGTATTCTTCGATTGCTTCTCGTCGAAAGACCTTGTAACATGGGAAAAGCACCCACGCATCATCGACACCACCGAAGTAAAATGGGCAACAAACGCAATGTGGGCACCATCGGTGATTTCGAAAGATGGCAAATACTACTTCTTCTTCGGTGCCAACAACATACAGAAGAACGGACAGCCCGGCGGTATCGGTGTTGCAGTAGCAGACAAGCCCGAAGGCCCCTATAAAGACCTTTTGGGTAAAGCACTTATCGATACAATCGTAAATCACGCACAGCCCATCGACCAGTTCGTATTCCGCGACAACGACAGCACATACTACATGTACTACGGCGGTTGGGGACACTGCAACATGGTAAAACTGAGCAACGACTTCAAATCGATAGTACCCTTCGAAGACGGCACATTGTACAAAGAGGTAACTCCCAAGAACTATGTCGAAGGCCCCTTCATGTTCAAGAAGGATGGAAAATACTACTTCATGTGGAGCGAGGGCGGCTGGACAGGCCCCGACTACTCTGTGGCATACGCCATTGCCGACTCCCCCTTCGGCC
>JAFYLO010000042.1 GCA_017557045.1 Bacteroidaceae bacterium
CGTCCCCCTTTAAGAGGGACAGCTTTTTAAGTTTCTTATTTAAAAGAGATTATCAAAGGTATAAAAGCTAAAAGATGTGTCCAAAGATTAGCTTTCAAGAGGGGAAATGTTGTATGTTGATGATTTTTAGTGATTTACATTCCTCATCTTGAAGAGGAGGTGGATTCAAAAACTCGTTTTTGAAGACGGAGGAGTTCAAAACATAAGCAGAATAAAAATTTACCGGACACTAATAATTCTTGTTGAACTTCTATGATGATGTAGATCAACAAAAAAGGTTCCGAAAATTCGGAACCTTTTTTGTTGAGTATCTGTCGATTACTTCTTAGACTTCTTGTATTCAGCCTTCATCTTCACGAACCATGCGGGCTCTTTGCCGAAGATTGCTTTCAGCTTGGCTGCGTCGAACTTGGCTGTACGGTCGTAGTTGAATACACCGTTCTGCTCCTGCTCTACGTCTGTGAGCTGTGTATATGTGTAACCGCTCATGTATTCGAAGCTGAGGAGTGTGTCGGTCAGAGCTGTAAGACGTGTGTAGAACTCGTCAACGCTCTTGGGACCTGTACCATAACCCCATGTGTTGGCTGCATACTGCTTGCCTACTACCCATTTGATACCACCGTACTCGTCGAGGAGGTAGGGCTGGCCTGAGTATTTAGCTTCGCGGTCTGCGCTCAATGTGGGAACTTCACCCTCTTTCTTGATTGTGAGACGCTCTTTCAACTTGGCTGCGTCCTGCTCGTAGTTGTGGTATGACCAGATGTCGGTCTTCACGTGGTAACCGCCTGATGTGTCGTGGCAGGGACGGTAGTCGATGCTCTTTGTGAGGTCGTAGATGTCGCTGAGAAGTCTGTCGTGGAAACGTGCTGCCTCAGAGTTGCCGGGACGGCCCCATGTCTCGTTGAAGGGAGTCCATGTGATGATTGAGGGGTGGTTGCGGTCGCGGATAACAACTTCTCTCCACTCTGTGAGGAAGTTACGTGCTGCAACTTCGTTGTTTACGTCAACGCCCCAGCTTCCTGCTTCGCCCCATGTGAGGTAACCGAGTTTGTCGGCCCAGTAGTGGAAACGCTCTTCGAATACTTTCTGGTGGAGACGTGCACTGTTGAAGCCTACGCTCTGGCTGAGTACGATGTCGTTCTTGAGTGCCTCGTCAGAGGGTGCTGTCCATACACCGTCGGGGTAGAAGCCCTGGTCGAGTACCATGCGGAGGAAGAGAGGCTCGTTGTTGAGGAAGATGCGGTTGCCCTCGATGTGGATTTTGCGCATACCTGCATATGCTGCAACCTTATCGATGATGTTGCCTTCTGCGTCTACTACCTCATATTCAAGGTCGTAGAGGAAGGGGCTCTCGGGCGACCATGTCTTTACTTTCTTCACGGGAACGATTACTGTCATGGGAGCAGATGCCTTTGCGCTCTTCTTTGCTACCACTTTGTTACCGTCCTTAACTTTGATGTTGAGTGTAAGACCGTCCTCAAGACCGTAGAATTTGGGCTCCATGATGAAGCTGCTGTTGTCGAGGTCGGGCTTTACGTATACTTCCTGAAGACCTGCGGGTGCTACAGCCTCCATCCATACAGTCTGCCAGATACCTGTTGTACGTGTGTAGTGGCAACCTGATGAGTAGTAGTTTGTACACTGCTTACCACCTGTCTGCTCACCTGAGCGGAGGTCGTCCTTAACCCATACAACTACGTTTGCAGTTTCGCCTGCTTTAACGTAGCGTGTGATGTCTACGCTGAATGATGAAGAACCACCCCAGTGACGACCTGCGAGTGAACCGTTGACGTAGATAGCGCTGAAGTAGTCAACACCACCGAAGTTAAGAAGAATCTTCTTGCCATCCCATGCTGCGGGAATTTCAACAGCACGATGATACCACATAGAGTTGATGAAGTCTTTGTACTCTACGCCTGAAAGCTTGCTCTCGGGGCAGAAAGGAACTGTAATCTTGTTATCGAATCCCTTAGATCTCTGCAAACCACGGTGAAGACCTGATTCGCCAAAGTCGAATACATAAGTCCATGTTCCGTTAAGGTTTACCCAATTGTCGCGTACGAACTGGGGACGTGGATGCTCAGGACGGGGAATTGATGTCTGAGCAAACATGGTTGCTGCAAACAAGAATGCAAACAATGCACTGATGAGTCTCATAGTTTTTTTATTTAAGTTAATATTAAAGTTGTTCTGTGTTCGGGGCTATGCAAATGGTTACAAGTGTGGAATTGCTTGTCTTACACAAGAATATTTGCATTTTGCAAAGATAAAGTTATTTTTAATATAGTTTAATAAGTTTCTTGCATAATTTTAGTTTTGTATGTAAATTTATATATTTTTTAATCGACAACCTTGTAAATCTCTTTTAGATTGCGTCCCTCGCCATCGTAATCAAGGCCGTAGCCTACTATGAAGTCGTTGTCGATGTCGAAGCAACGGTAGTCTGTCTTTACGTCTGTCTGCAATTTGCCGGGTTTTACAAACAAGGATGCTACTCTTATTTCTGCAGGGTTGCTCTTAGCAAGTGTGTCGCAAAGGTATTTCATAGTAAGTCCGGTGTCGATGATGTCTTCTACTATCACCACTGTGCGACCTTCGATGTTCTTGTCGAGTCCCATTATGTTTTTCATCTTTCCGGTGGAGGTGATGCCTTCGTATGATGATAGACGGATGAATATTATTTCGCAAGGGATATCTATTTCGCGCAATAGGTCTGCGGCGAAGATGAATGCACCGTTCAGCACTACAATGAAAAGTGGATTCTTGTCAGCAAGGTCGAGGCGCATTGCTGCTGCAGTCTCAGTAATTCTCTTTTTAATGCTTTCTTCGGAAATGTAGATCTTGAATTCTTTGTCTTTGACTTGTATCGTTTTCATAGTATGGGGTTTAAGAAAAAGTTTCTAATAGTGTGGGTTCTATATAAATATATATTTGAGTATGAATAGTACTGCGAGTATATACATTGCAATAGTGATTTTTTTGAATTTGCCGCATATCAGGTTTATAAGTACATAGGCTATCATTCCGAGCAGGATGCCGTTTGAAATGGAGTATGTAAGGGGCATCATTATTATGCAGATAAATGCAGGTATTGACTCGGTGAAGTCGTCAAAAGGTATTTTGACTATAGGTTCGAGCATCAATAGACCTACGATAATAAGTGCGGGGGCTGTTGCGGCTGAAGGTATCGAGAGGAACAGCGGAGAGAAGAGTAGTGCAATGGCGAAGCATACTCCTACGGAGAAGGCAGTAAGACCCGAACGTCCTCCCTGTGCAACACCAGCGGCACTCTCTACATAGGTTGTGGTGGTTGATGTTCCGAGCATGGCACCCGCTGTGGTTGCGATTGCATCTGCCATGAACGCTTGTTTTATTCGTTTTATATTGCCGTCTTCGTCAATCATGTTGGCTTTTGTGCATACGCCTACAAGTGTACCCACAGTGTCGAACATATCAATGAACAGGAACGTGAAGACAACCACAAGCATGTCGAGGGTAAAGATGTTCTCGAACTCGAATTTGAAGAATATCGGACTTATTGATTCGGGGTGCGAAATAATTCCCTTGAATTCTGTTATACCCATAGGTATACCTAAAATCATGGTTACCAGAATGCCGATGAGGATTGCTCCCGGAATGTCGCGTATAAACATGAATCCGGTGATTGCCAATCCTATAAGTGCAAGCAGGGCCGAGCCTGATGTTATGTCTCCAAGAGTGACAAGGGTGGCATCGTTCTTGACCACTATATCTGCGCTGCTTAGGCCTATGAATGCGATAAACAGACCGATACCTGCTCCTATGGCATTACGTAGACTCTGCGGTATGGCATTGACTATGGCTTCCCGGATATTTGTTACTGTCAGCAGTATGAAAATTAATCCTTCGATAAGTACGGCTGTCAAAGCAAGTTGCCACGAATACCCCATGCCGAGACATACGCTGTATACAAAAAAGGCGTTTATTCCCATACCGGGCGCCAGACCGAATGGAAGTTTGCCCCAAAATGCCATTGCAATACAGCCGATTATTGCAGCCAATGCAGTGGATGTAAATACTGCCCCTGCCGGCATACCCTCAAGCTGACTGAACATTGCGGGGTTTACGGCAAGAATATATGACATTGTCAAGAAGGTGGTGATTCCGGCAACAATCTCTTTTTTGATTGTTGTTTGCATGGGGTCGAACCCGAATAGTTTCTTTAGCATTTGTGTTTAAGTTTAAAATATTGGAAAAGATTTGTCTTTATTGAAATGTCCATTTGGTAGCAATGGTAGGCAATGCGATGAAGCCTTTTTCAACAAAGTTGCACGATAATTCAACTTCGGTTCCAAAACTTAGGCAGACCTTTTCCCATCCTTTTATTTTATTAAGATTTACCCATATTTGAGGTTCTGCCATGAATATATATTCTGTTCCTTGCCATGGCATTGCTTCGCGCCAGAAATCGGCAAAACCGTTGAATGAAACCCAATGGTCAAAGAAGTCCATATTCCACACTCCGGTAATCTGGAAGTTGTGTATCTGTGATTTACCTGCTGAGTCTTCGGTGCCTGGAATTGCTTTATACATTGCCGACAGCGACCATGTCTTGCTCCAATCATTAGAATGTCCTGAGTATGTAATACCTCCCAAATAGGCATTGTTGAAAGAGCCTGCTTCGCTGCTGAGACCACCATTGTATTCAATGTGAAGCGACAGCCAATTGAATTTGCTCTTCTGCCAAAAACAAAATTCTCTTGCAACCTCCCAATATGCTCCGCTTACCTCGGGGGTGTAATCCATGTCAACGAAGAAAAAGGTGCTTCCAAGGGCATCCGGACGGAACATCTCTACTGTTGATATTACCGTTTTGTGGTCAATGTCGTAGTGCATCTGAATGTTTTGTCCTACAGCCTTGAATGTGGCAATAGTCAATAGCATCGTAAGCAGAATGTGTTTTTTTAAATGTTCCATTTTGTGTATAGGTTTATTTTGGATGGTTTTATGAATCAGTTCGAGCCTATTTGCTGTGTCTCCCTATTCCAATATATGCCCTCTTCCTATTTTAATTGTGAACTTTTTACAAAATTACGAAAATAATTTCAGAAACTGTTTAGAAACTGTTTAAATTTCATTGAAAAATGATTCCATATACATAGAAATGGTATCCAAGAAAATTTAAACATCTTCTTGGTAATTTATAGTGTTTTTATATATCTTTGTTTTGCTTCTTAAAAAATAGTAATCGATATGAAATGTCTTTCTTTTATTCGTTTTGCGTTGGTACTGGTGCTCTCTTTTTCTACAGCAATATGCCGTGCACAATTATCTGTGCAGATGAGTAAGGTCTCTGCTGCCCAAAAAATGGTTGATGCATATTTTGCCAAAGGTAAGTTGCCACCGTTTACTTTTGTGTATGGCGGTGATTGTTCCAGCGATTTTATCCGCAAATGGAATTTTTCAAAGAAGAAGGTAGAGAGTGATTTGCCCAATGTGTTGAAGTATGAGATTCTCTATTCTGAGCCGGGAGACGGATTGGAGGTGAGATGTGATGTTACCGGGTATCAGGATTTTGAGGCTTTGGAATGGGTGCTTCATTTTACCAATCGTGGTGATGGCAATTCCAAAAATATCAAGAATCTTGCTGCCTCGGATATCTTGTTTGCTTCTAAGAACAAAGGTGATTTTACCATTTATACGGCTCATGGAAGCAACGGCTCGCGTTACGACTTTGCACCTGTGGTGGTTGATGTGGAGAGTGATACACTCTATGCTTTTGAGCCTAAGAATGGCCGTTCTTCCGATACTTCGGCCTTTCCGTTTTTCAATATAACATCAGGTGGCAACGGTGTCATGCTTTCAGTGGGCTGGACCGGTACATGGTTTGCCGATTTTGCTTTGGTTGATGGCAGATTGCAGTGTCGTTCGGGTATGAGGAATACCGATCTTTTCCTTTATCCCGGTGAGAGTATCCGTACTCCGCTTGTTTCGCTGATGTATTGGAAGGGGGACGACCGTTTGGATGGACAGAACCGTTTCAGACGCTTCATTCTTGCGCACCACACACATAAAATCAATGGGAAGAATATCGTGCCACCCATGTGTGGCGGTTTTGAGTGGGGCGATCCCGCACCCTGCAACGAATACACTTGCTTGACTGAGGAGATGGCAGTAGCTATGGTAAAAAGACATAAACAGTTCGGATTGGTACCCGAAGTGTTTTGGTTGGATGCAGGATGGTATGAGGGTGCAGGCGGTCCCAATTTCGAAGGACGCAACTGGTACAACACCGTCGGCAGTTGGAGAGTGGACAGAGAGCGCTTTCCCAACGGTCTAAAACCCATTTCCGAAGCCGCACACGGCATGGGTGCAAAGCTGATGGTGTGGTTCGAACCAGAGAGAGTCTACAAAGGAAGCTATTTCTACAACAACTATCCTCAGTGGCTCATAAAATCAGAGAGTAGCAACAATGCTATATTCGATCTTGGAAACAAAGAGGCAAACGACTTCCTGTGCAAATACATTGGCGACTTCATCGAGGAGAACGGAATCGATTACTATCGTCAGGATTTCAACTGCGCCATCGATGGTTTTTGGTCTTTGAAAGACAAATTAGACGGCCGCAAAGGCATGAGCGAAATACGTCACATCGAGGGCTTGTACCGCTTTTGGGACTATCTGCTCGCACGCTTCCCCAATATGGTGATAGACAACTGCGCCAGCGGTGGTCGTCGTCTCGATCTTGAAACAACATCGCGTTCTATTCCTCTGTGGCGAACCGACTACAACTACGGTGAGCCTAACGGCTATCAGAACCACACACATAGCCTTAACATGTTTCTGCCCTTGAATGGCACAGGTACATATACCACAAAACCCTACAATTGGCGTTCGAGCATCAGCAGTTCAACCGGTCACAATTGGGCCATAACGGCACATGGAACGTTCAATATCAAGGATGCTCAGAGTGTCATGGAAAAATTCAAGGTGCTGAGAAACTATTTCCTTGAGGATTTCTATCCGTTGAGTGGCGATGGCGACCTTACAGGTGACGATAAATGCTTGGCATATCAATTGAACCGTCCGAGTGACAACAGTGGTTATCTGTTTGCTTTCCGTCGTGGAAAGGATGCGGCAGCCAAAATGGTCGTGAAACTGCGCGGGCTTGTCGAGGAAAAGATTTATACTGTTGTAGATGATGATAGCAAGGCTGAATTTACAAGAAGCGGAAAGGAACTGATGGATGGTATTGAGATTGTTTTTGACAATGCTCCCGCTTCGGTACTTCTTTTCTATAAGTAAATATTAGTGTCTGGTAAATTTTTATTCTGCTTATGTTTTGAACTCCTCCGTCTTCAAAAACTGTGTTTTTGAATGACCTCGCAAGCTCGGCACTCCTTTGATAATATCGAAACTATGCTGCGCTCGTTGTAAATGTAAGTAAACTTCCATTCACTCGCTTGCTATAGTTTTGGAAAGCTAAAGCTTTCGTCGTCGCA
>JAFYLO010000043.1 GCA_017557045.1 Bacteroidaceae bacterium
CTCAGAACTTTTTTTGTGAAAAAAGTTCTCGTCCCTCTTCAAGAGGGACAGTGTTTTGAGTATGTTTTTTAAAAGATATTAGCGAAAGATATAAAGCTGAAAGATGTGTACAAAGATTAGCTTATCCAAGAGGAGGAGTTTATGTAAATTATTGAAAGACAAGGTAAACAACTCTCCCTCTTGGCTAAGAGGGAGTACCCGAAGGGGGAGGGAGTTCCAAACATTGACTTAACTTTGTCTTAATAAAGAATGGGGCTTGTAGCTACTTAAATATCGAATTTTAAACGACTTAAATACGTTTGCCGGACACCAATATTTTCTAATAAAATTCAAACAACTTCTAAATGCGCTTGCATACATCAAACACACCAAAACGCATCACAGATGCTGACACTTGATTAATATGTTTGATGCGTAAATATATCAAAGTTCAATAGAACCTCCCATATTTGTGTCTATTCCGTACGCCGATGGTTCGCGGCGGAAATTATAGTTGTTCCTCAACTCTTCGAAAAGGCGCGGAGCCTTTTTCAATGCTTCGCTGTCAACTGCGGGGTTGTAAATCGACAGCAGCAGCGAGGCAATATCTCCCGTGCTTGCAATCTGCTCATCCGGCGAGGGCAGGGGAGTGATAGGTAGTTCTTCGCAGTAGCCAGAAAAGTCGGCAAATTGTTGCAGGACAATCTTTGTGGCATTGAACTTGCCTTCGCTTGAATAGCCTGCAATGTGCGGTGTTGCTATAAATGCCGCATCGAGAAGTTCGAGGTTAATCTCCGGCTCCCCTTCCCACACATCAATCACAATATCTCCTATTTTGCCCTCTCTGTAGGCTGCGAGCAGTGCGCAGTTGTCAACGACAGGGCCGCGCGAAGCGTTGATTATAAGCGGTGTGTGTTGCAGTGAATCGAAGAACTTCTTGTTGGCAAGATGGAAACTGGGGTGTTCGCCGGTGCGTGTGAGGGTAGGGTGGAACGTAATGATGTCGCACTCCGCTGCAATTCTCTCCAACGGGACGAATCCCTCTTCGCCTGAAGCCTCACGCGGAGGGTCGTTGCGCAGCACCCTCATCCCTTGCGATTCGGCCCAGCGTGCCACACGCCCGCCAATCTGTCCCACACCCACTATGCCCAATGTGATTGAATCGAGCTGCATGTTGCTCTTCTTGCACCAACTGTATATTGACGACTGCACATATTGCAGTACTGCATCAGCATTGCATCCCGGAGCATTGTGCCATCTGATGGCGTTGCGGCTGCAATAATCAGCGTCGATGTGGTCGTATCCGATGGTAGCCGTACCGATGAACTTTACACTGCTGCCGTCGAGTAGCGCAGCATTGCAGAATGTTCTTGTACGAACGAATAATGCTTCGGCCGATTTTACATCCGATGCATCAATATCGCTGCCGGCTTTCGCCACGACAGAGTGTCCCATGGCTTCGAGTGCTTCCTTTATATAAGGTATCTTTTCGTCAATAACAATTTTCATATATTTGGTCTCAGATGTTCGTTTTGTGATGTAAAGATAGTCTCTTTTTCAGTAAAATTGAAAGAGGATGCAAAAAAAATTGTCAAACTCATAAACTTTGATTAGTTTTGTAAGATATTAGGATAACAATTAAATAGTTTAATCTATGAAGACATTCACACAATTAAGCTGGCCTATCTTCAATGAGGCCATTCTCGACTACCATAAGACCGACAATGTAGATACCCCCATACAGAATCCCTATCCTGTGAAAAGCATAGAGTATTACCTCTATCTCAAATGCTGGATAGACACTGTACAGTGGCACTTCGAGGATATTATCCGCGACCCTGAAATCGATCCCGCAGAGGCACTTACGCTCAAACGCCGCATCGACAAGTCCAATCAGGATCGTACTGATCTCGTTGAACTTATCGACAGCTACTTCCTCGATGTAAATAAGGATGTTATTCCTGTAGAGGGTGCTACAATCAACACCGAAAGCCCCGCATGGGCAATCGACCGTTATTCAATCCTCGCGCTGAAGATATACCACATGCAGGAGGAGGTTAACCGTGGCAACAAACAGTGCGAGGCAAAACTCGCTATTCTCCTCGAACAGAAGAGAGACCTCACAACAGCTATCGACGAACTTCTTGCCGACATTGCAGCAGGCCGCAAATATATGAAGGTGTACCGTCAGATGAAGATGTACAACGATCCCTCGCTCAACCCCGTACTCTATGGTGCAGGCAAAAAGTAATACCCCAAATACAATACTTGTAACACGATTTTCGGCAGTAGGAGATATAGCAATGACAATACCATTGCTATATTCCCTTGCCGCTGCATACCCCGACAAGCGCTTCATCTTCGTAAGTCGCGAGCGCTTCGGACGATTCCTTGTGAATGCCCCCGAAAATCTCATATTCGAGGGAGTGAACCTTGATGATTACAAGGGCATTGCAGGTCTTTACCGTCTGAAGCAGCGCTTGATGAAGCACAACCCTGATGCGATAGCCGACCTTCACAATGTGTTGCGTACCAAAGTGCTGCGTCTCTTCTTGCGTCTCTCCGGTGTGAAGTGCGCATCACAGGAAAAGGGACGCGCCGAAAAGAGAGAACTTACCAGCCCTGCAAATAAAAACAAAAAGCAACTGAAGAGCACATTCGAGCGCTACCGCGAAGTGTTTGTGAAATTGGGACTGGATTTTACTCCCGATTTTGTGTCGCTCTTCGGAAGCGACAAAGGCGACCTTTCCACCCTCGCAGGCGCAGTGCCGCCTAAAGGGGATGACAAATGGATAGGCATCGCGCCCTTTGCCCGTCACGGCGGAAAAATATATCCCCTTGAACGTCTCGAAAAGGTTGTCGAAGCACTCTCCAAAGTGGAGAGAGTGAAGATATTCTGCTTCGGTAACGGCAAAGAGGAGGAAGCAGTGGTTAACGACTGGTGCTCGAAATACCCCTCCGTACAATCTTTCGTTGGTAAAAGCGATTTTTCGGGTGAGCTTACACTCATCAGCAACCTCGAACTCATGCTCAGCATGGACTCGGCAAATATGCACATTGCCTCACTTGTAAACACCCCGGTAATATCCGTGTGGGGAGCAACCTCGCCGCTTGCAGGTTTCCTTGGTTGGAGACAAAAAGAGGAGGATTGCGTGCAGCTGCCGCTGGAGTGCCGCCCATGTTCGATATTTGGCAATAAGCCTTGCCGCTACGGCGACTTCCGCTGTATGCATATAGAGCCGCAGGCAGTGGTAGACAAGATACTGAAGAAGTTGGGGAAAGCATAATTATGCAATTGTAGCAGGGGTATGAAAATATTCAGAACCGCGCAGATAAAAAGCATCGATGCTGCCACCATCAAATATGAGCCGATCGCATCGATAGACCTCATGGAGCGTGCCGCGCAAAGGCTTACGGAAGCAATCAGCGGACGCTTCGGTGGGAAAGGAATATTATTCGCAATATTTGCAGGGCCCGGAAATAACGGCGGCGATGGCCTTGCCGTTGCACGTATGCTTGCTGCGCAGGGCGAAACGGTAAAAATATGGCTCATAAACCCCAAACATAGACTATCGCCCGATTGTGGCACCAACCTTTCGCGCCTGCAAGAGTGCGGAGTGCTGTTTGTCGAGTGCCATGAAAAATTCGATGCGCCCACTCTACCCGAAGATTGCATAATAATAGATGCTCTCTTCGGCAGCGGACTTGGCGGCCCGGTCGGTGGTCTCTTTGCCGAGGTTGTGGAATTCATCAACAAGTGCCGTCTGACAGTCGTGTCGATAGATATACCTTCAGGGCTTCCCGGAGAATACGGCGGCGGCGGTTACCCCGAAGAAAATATAGTCCGCGCCCACCTCACGTACGCCCTGCAATTTCCTAAATTGTCGTTGCTTATGCCCGAAAATGAAAAATTCTTCGGCTCTTGGCAGACGATAGACATCAATCTCAGCTCGCAGGCAATAGCCGAAGAGCCGAGCAACATCTTCTTTACAAAAATCGAGGATATAAGAAAATTCATAAAGCCCCGCAGTCTCTTCTCGCATAAGGGCGACAATGGTCGCGCACTGCTTGTTGCCGGCTCGCAAGGGATGGCAGGGGCATCTATACTTGCCGCGCGTGCCTGCTTGCGCTCAGGAGTAGGTTTGCTCACCCTGCACATACCCCGATGCAACAACAGCATAGTGCAGAGCAGCGTCCCCGAAGCAATGACAAAACCCGATTGCTCGGATACATACATCAGCGAAGTGCCGTCCACCTATGGCTACAATGCAGTTGCCATCGGGCCGGGATTAGGTAACAATACAGCAACGGAAGCAGCGGTGCTACGAATGATAGAAGAGGCGAAAATTCCTCTTATCCTCGATGCCGATGCGCTCAATATCCTCGCCCGCAATCCCGCCGGCCTCGAAAAACTGCCGCCTCACAGCATCCTTACCCCTCACCCCGGAGAATTTGCGCGGTTGGCAGGGACAAACTGTTGTCGATGCGGGCAGATAGAACAAGCAAGCGCCCTTGCACAAAAATACAACATATTCATAATACTCAAAGGTGCATACACAGCCGTCTGCACTCCCGAAGGAGAGATACATTTCAACAGCAGCGGCAATCCCGGAATGGCAAAGGGTGGCAGCGGCGATACACTCACAGGCATACTGCTTGCTCTCATCGCCGGCGGGTACACTCCCCGCGAAGCCTCCATCATTGCACCATACATCCACGGTCTTGCCGGCGACATTGCCGCCGCCCGTCAGGGTATGACAGCAATGACGGCAGGAGACATAATAGACTCACTGCCGTCTGCATGGAAGATGCTCGAATAAAGCATACCTGATTTACCAATAGTGGTGCAACTCCTTCTCTCTTTCCATTGATACACCCTCTTTGCCCACAAGCGAAAATATCTTGAAACTGTTGGCTGTCGGGTGCATTCCAATATCACCGTTCTTCAGAAGTTCGTCGACAATATCGGGGAATAATTCGTATGATTCGATGTTGACAGCCGACCTTCCGCTGCGGCGCACAAGAGAAAAAGCAGTGGCAATCTCCACAGGATAGGCACTCCCGTAATGATCCACAAATGCCTTTACATTTTTTATGGAGGGAGCGCAGTGGTGTGTCGAGTCTATCTTGTCTGTGAGCATAGACTTTATCTTTCCACCCGCAAGAGCCGAGATTTCCGTGGCGAAAGCACTGTAGGCAGTATAACCCGAAAGCATCTTCTCCCTGCCGTCATACTCAATGATGAAAGTGGGGAACGACTTTACATCATACTCGCGTGCGCGTGCTCTGTCTGCCATAAATGCTTTCTTGGCAGCATCGCTCTCAAGCGTGCGTGCAAACTCCTCAGGATTAAATCCCTCGACGGCAGCAAGGTCGGCAAGTACCTCGTTGTGAGTGGTCAGCAGGCCTTCGACAGCGGTAGCCTCCTGCACGCGGCGCAAGTAACGGTTGGCACGCTTGATGTCGCACTCGGCCTTGTCGCTGTGCCCACAGCAAAGTTTGGCGGTAATATAGGCAAGATTCTGAGGGAAAGTCGACGGATGCTCCTCGGAGAACAGATGCATTCCACGCTCCATTACCGGCATTCCATGAATGGAGGAAGCCTCAATCCACGCCTTCATCATGTTCCGGTTCGACAGGGGAATATCCCCGCCAATCTCCAGACGGCGATTGCTGAAAGTGCGTATATCCTCAATCATTCCGCACATCACATACTCAATCTCCACATACTCTCCCAAACGGTATTCAAGAGCACGCAATACAGGCACACTGCCCCAGCACCAGGTGCATACAGGGTCGGCAAAAACCAAAATTTTCAACTTCTTCATATAGTAACAATTGTTTTCAGTGATAACACCGTTGCGGCTGTAATTGTTGAAAAATATTCGATTATACACTCTATATTCGCCTCTTTTCGCAAAAAAACTCAAAAACAGTGTGTTTTATGCAAAAAAGTCGAATAAAAATTATTGTTTGTTATTAAATATGGTTACCTTTGCACCCTCAATAGCATAAAAATGCAAATATGAAGATAAAAAATTCACGTCTCGAAGCAATCCGTCTCATACTCACTTCCCACGAACTTGGCAGTCAGGACGAATTGTTGAAAGAATTAAACAAAGAGGGATACACTCTTACACAGGCAACCCTTTCACGCGACCTTCGTCAGCTGCGCGTCGTAAAGACTGTGGGAACCAACGGCCGTTACAAATATGTGCTTCCGCGCACAACACAGTATCGCCACGAAGGAAGCGAAGGCGAAATGCGTCCCGTAGCCCCCATGCCCGAAGAGAATGGCTTCCTGTCCATAAAATTTTCGGGCAACATCGCAGTCATAAGGACACGCCCAAGCTATGCAGGCACATTGGCCTACCACATAGACAACTGCGAATTTTCCGAGATAATAGGAACCATAGCCGGGGACGACACTGTGATGATGGTGATGGCTGAGGGCGTATCCAAAAACGCACTGCTCAAGACGCTGCGTACCATAATACCCAATATTTAAGAATAGAACAAAATCAGATAAAATGGAAGAAAATAAAATAAGCGAAGTTCCTATAGATGTGATCGTCGCCGATGCCTCTCACGAGAAATATGTCGACGAAATACTCGAAACAATAAGTGCCGCAGCAAAAGTGCGCGGTACCGGAATCGCAAAACGTACACACGAGTATGTAGCGCAGAAGATGCGCGAAGGCAAGGCTGTGATAGCCCTCGCCGGCGAAGAGAAAGAGTTTGCAGGCTTCTGCTACATCGAAAGCTGGGGCAACAAACAGTACGTGGCAAACTCAGGTCTCATCGTAGTCGACAAATTCCGTCGTCGCGGACTTGCAAAGCGCATCAAGAAGACAGCTTTTGAACTGTCGCGTAAAATGTGGCCCGATGCAAAGCTCTTCGGACTTACCAGCGGTGGCGCTGTAATGCGCATAAATACCGAACTTGGCTATGTGCCCGTACCTTTTGCCGAACTTACCGACGACGAGGCATTCTGGAAAGGCTGCCAGGGTTGCATCAACCACGACATTCTGGAACGCACAGGCCGTCGTTACTGCATCTGCACAGCGATGCTCTACGACCCCGCAGAACATGATAAAAAGAAGAAAGAAAATTAAAAAGATAAATATATGAGCAAGAAGAAAGTAGTAGTTGCCTTCAGTGGCGGACTCGATACATCATTTACCGTAATGTACCTCGCACGCGAGAAGGGTTACGAAGTATATGCAGCCTGCGCAAACACAGGTGGCTTCAGCGAAGAGCAGTTGAAACAGAACGAGGAGAATGCCTACAAGTTGGGCGCAGTAAAATATGTTACCCTCGACGTTACAAAGGAGTATTACGAGAAGAGCCTCAAATATATGATCTACGGCAATGTGCTCCGTAACGGCACATACCCCATCTCCGTATCATCAGAGCGTATCTTCCAGGCAATGGCCATCGCCCGCTATGCCAACGAAATCGGTGCTTCGGCAATAGCACATGGCTCTACCGGCGCAGGTAACGACCAGATACGTTTCGACATGACATTCCTTGTGCTCGCTCCCAATGTCGAGATTATCACTCTCACACGCGACATGACACTCACACGCGAGTATGAAATAAACTACCTCAACGAGCATGGCTTCTCGGCAGATTTCACAAAGCTCAAATACTCATACAACGTAGGTATTTGGGGAACATCAATCTGCGGTGGCGAAATCCTCGACTCAAAGCAGGGATTGCCCGAAACAGCATACCTCAAGCAGATTACAAAGGAGGGCACAGAGGAACTTAAGCTCACATTCGACAAAGGTATCCTCACAGCAGTCAACGGTGAGACATTCGACGACCCCATCAAGGCCATCCAGAAGGTCGAAGAGATTGGCGCAGCATACGGCATCGGACGCGACATGCACGTGGGCGACACAATCATCGGCATCAAGGGCCGCGTAGGCTTCGAAGCAGCTGCCCCCATGCTTATCATCGGCGCACACAAATTCCTCGAAAAATATACACTCAGCAAGTGGCAGCAGTACTGGAAAGACCAGGTAGCCAACTGGTACGGAATGTTCCTGCACGAGAGCCAGTATCTTGAGCCCGTTATGCGCGACATCGAGGCAATGCTCGAAAGCTCACAGCGCAACGTAACAGGTACAGCCATCCTTCAGCTCTTCCCCAAAGGCTTCTCTACAGTGGGCGTAGACTCACCCTGCGACCTTGTAAAGACCAAGTTCGGCGAGTATGGCGAGATACAGAAGGGTTGGACAGCCGAGGATGCAAAGGGCTTTATCAAAGTAACCTCAACCCCCTTGCGTGTATATCACAGTAATCACCCCGACGAACAAATCTGATAATATGATAAAAGTAGGAATCATAGGTGGCGCAGGATACACTGCCGGCGAACTTATCCGTCTGTTGCTCAACCACCCCGAAGTAGAAATAGTCTTTATAAACAGTAGCAGTAATGCGGGCAACCGCATCACTGATGTGCACTGCGGATTGTTGGGTGAGACTGATCTTACATTTACCGACCAGTTGCCCTTCGACCAGATTGATGTACTCTTCTTCTGCACCGCTCACGGCGACACAAAGAAATTCCTCGACCGCGAGCAGCTGCCCGACGAACTGAAGGTGATCGACCTCTCTATGGACTTCCGTCTTAAGAGCCCCGAACACGACTTTATCTACGGTCTGCCCGAACTTAATCGCCGCGACACCTGCAAGCGCCGTTACGTTGCCAACCCCGGATGTTTCGCAACCTGCATAGAGCTCGGCCTTCTGCCTTTGGCAAAGCACCATCTGCTTAACGGCGACATTTCGGTGAATGCCATCACCGGCTCCACAGGTGCAGGCGTAAAGCCTTCGACAACCACACACTTCAGCTGGCGCAACAACAACATGAGCATCTACAAACCTTTCGAGCATCAGCATGTGCCCGAAATCATGCAGAGCATCAAACAGTTGCAGCCCGACTTCGACGGTTCGTTGGACTTTATCCCCTACCGTGGCGACTTTGCACGCGGAATATTCGCGACACTTGTTGTCAAGTGCGACCGCGACATCGAGGAGATAAAGGAACTCTATGTAAACTACTACGAGCGCGATTCATTCACTCATGTAGTGGATAAACCCGTAGACCTCAAGCAGGTGGTAAACACCAACAAGTGTCTCCTCCACTTGCAGAAGTTCGGCAACAAACTGCTCATAACATCAGTAATCGACAATCTGCTTAAAGGCGCAAGCGGACAGGCTGTTCACAACATGAACCTCCTCTTCGGTCTCGAAGAGACAGTAGGTCTCCGTCTTAAACCTTCGGCATTCTAATATTGTAACAATGGATTTATATAACGTATATCCCCTTTTCGATATCAATATAGTAAAAGGAGAGGGTTGCAAGGTGTGGGACGACAAAGGTACCGAATACCTCGACCTCTACGGCGGCCATGCAGTAATCTCCATCGGCCATGCCCACCCCCACTATGTTGAGTGCATCTCTTCTCAGGTGCAGAAGCTCGGCTTCTACTCAAATTCGGTGATAAACAAATTGCAGACAGCTGTGGCCGAAAAATTGGGCCGCCTGTCAGGCTATGAGGATTACAGCGCATTCTTTGTAAACTCAGGTGCCGAGGCAAACGAGAATGCCCTGAAACTGGCATCTTTCACCAATGGCCGCTCACGTGTAATCTCGTTCAAAAAGGCTTTTCACGGCCGCACATCTTTGGCAGTGGAGGTTACCGACAATGCCAAGATTATAGCCCCCATCAACAGCAACGGCCACTCGACCTATCTTCCTCTGAACGATATTGAGGCTGTGCGTGCCGAACTTGCAAAGGGCGATGTTGCGGCTGTAATCATCGAAGGTATTCAGGGTATCGGCGGTATTGTAGTGCCTCAGCCCGAATTTCTGCAGCAGTTGCAGGCAGCCTGCGAAGAGACAGGAACAGTGCTTGTACTCGACGAGATACAGAGCGGTTACGGTCGTAGCGGAAAATTCTTTGCCCATCAGTGGGCAGGCATCCGCCCCGACATCATAACCTCGGCAAAGGGTATTGCCAACGGCTTCCCTATGGGTGCAGTGCTCATAAGTCCCAAATTTACCCCCATTTTCGGACAGTTGGGAACCACCTTCGGCGGCAACCACCTTGCATGTGCCGCAGCTCAGGCAGTGCTCGATGTTATCGAGGAGGAGTCTCTGCTCGACAATGTAAACAAGGTTGGCGACTACCTGATGACCGAGCTCAAGAAGATCCCCGCAATCAAAGAGGTGCGCGGTAAAGGATTGATGATAGGCATCGAGTTCGAGCAGCCTATCAAGGAAATCCGCACAAAACTCCTGTTCGAGGAGCATGTCTTCACAGGTGTCAGCGGAACCAATGTAATCCGTCTGTTGCCTCCTTTGAGCCTCAGCATGGAGCAGGCACAGGAGTTTATGGCTCGTCTGCACAAGGTTATAGGATAATACTTATCGTCATATTTCCAATAAACAGAAAAAGCATTGCCGTGGCAATGCTTTTTCTGTTTATTGGTGTCCGATAAAATTTTAAATGATTATCAAATATATTACCTAAAGTGTAATGTTGTTGGAATTAGTAACTTAAAAAGTTGTCCCTCTTTAAGGGGGACGAGAACTTTTTCTAAGGAAAAAGTTCGGAGGGGGTTCTTAACCTATCGTATTGCAATAA
>JAFYLO010000044.1 GCA_017557045.1 Bacteroidaceae bacterium
CAAGAGGGAGAGCTGTTTTTCTTTGTTTTTCAATTGGTTGCATAAGCTGAATAAAAATTTACCAGCTTCTAATAATAAATATTACTTACTCTTGCGCATATACACAACTACTGGGAGATGGTCGCTGTATCCGTTTATCCATTTCTCTATCCCTTCGCGTGTGTAACGCGAAGGATTGAGTATAAGCATCTGCGATGCGCTCAAAATAATACTACATATTATGGATTGAATCTGAGTTTTTTCCAGCTTATTCTTTGCTTATGAAAGTTCAATAGAAATTCTAAATTTAAGCGCATTTTAAATGCTGATACTCACTACATCCGCATTACAAATGCGGATGGACAAGCAGTAATAATAAAGATTGCATAAACTCCTCCTCTTGGGTAAGAGGAGGTGGCCGTCAGGCCGGAGGAGTTTGAAACTTTTGCTTGCCGTGTTCATTCAAACTCCCTCCCCCTGCGGGGACTCCCTCTTATCCAAGAGGGAGAGCTGTTTTTCTTTGTTTTTCAATTGGTTGCATAAGCAGAATAAAAATTTACCGGACACCAATATATTTTAAAGAGATTAGCGAAATGTATAAAAGCTAAAGATGTGTAAAAATATTACTTATTCCCTGCGCAAATAGACAACTACGGGGAGATGGTCGCTGTATCCGTTTATCCATTTCTCACCGGAGATGGTGCGCTTGGGGTAGCCTGCATAGTTGCCTTCGTGGTTCATCATGTGAGGGCGAGTGTAGATTTCACATTTTTCGTATCGCAGCCCTTTGCCTTTGCCGCAGAGATTACCGCTGACGATAATCTGGTCGTACAGTTGCCAACGGTCGCGGTATTTTATACTTCCGCGCTTTTCGCGTCGCAGTATATCCCACCACGGGTTGTAGAGGTCGGTGGCGGAGCGTATTTCTGCGACGGTGCGACGCGCTTTGAGACACTCTTTAAGGCTTTTGTTGTCGGGGTTGTCGTTGAAATCGCCCATGATGATTATTTTGCTGTGAGGGACGGCGGCTGCAATGGAGTCTTTCAGATGTTTTACACGCATGGCAGCATATTCACGGGAGGGCGATTTTGAGTATCTTGATGGCCAATGGTTGACGATGATGTGCACTTCTTCGCCTTGCAGTTTGCCGCTGACTATGAGGTAGCCGCGGGTGCGATGAGTGGTTATTGTATCGCTGTATGGCACTAAGATTGTTCTTTGCGGGGTGAATTGCCGGAGGTCGTATATCAGTGCGCAGTCTACTCCGCGGGCATCACTGCTTTCGCGGTGTATATAGTTGAGTTTTTTGCGGGCGAGGCGGGGGTGGGCAAGCAGGTCCTTAAGGGTGCCTTCATTCTCTACTTCGCACACACCTATGAGGGCCGCATTGCCGCCATCTATTTCGCTGAGTACAGTTGCGAGATTGCTTATCTTGCTTTTGTATTTTTTGCTGTCCCAACGGTTTTTTCCTTTTGGCAGATATTCGTAGTCATTCTTGCCATCGTCGTGTATGGTGTCGAAGAGGTTTTCGAGGTTGTAGAATGCTATGCTGCAATATTCTCCCTTGTCGGTGGCGCTGATGATGGTGAGTGTGAACAGCAGAAGTATTATTGTTGCTAACGTGCGCATTGGATTCATTGGCGTTGTTTTGCTTGTCGGTTCGGTCGAACTCCCTCCCCCATTCGGGTACTCCCTCTTAGCCAAGAGGGAGAGTTTTGTCTTGTTTTTCAACAGTTTACATAAACTCCTCCTCTTGGATAAGAGGAGGTGGCCGTCAGGCCGGAGGAGTTTGAAACTTTTACTTACGTCTTCAGTCGAACCCCCTCCCCCATTCTAAGCCTCACTTTACGTTCGGCACTCCTTTGATAATATCGAAACTATGCTGCGCTCGTTGTAAATGTAAGTAAACTTCCATTCACTCGCTTGCTATAGTTTTGGGGAGCTAAAGCTCCCGTCGTCGCAAAGCTCGTGCCAGCGAGTACAATGCAAGCTTGCTTGCAAATTGTAAACGAGCGCAGCCGAGTTTCGCATAAAGCAAACATTGCTTATTACGCAATGTCCCTCTTAGCCAAGAGGGAGAGTGTATTTTTTGAAGACGGAGGAATTCAAAATTTTTACTTGTGTATTCAGTCGAACTCCCTCGCCCTACGGGCACTCCCTCTTGAAGAGGGAGAGCTATTCTTTCAACTGAATAGTTCGTCGAAATTGGCACGGGGGAATATTTCGAGCTTGCCGCCACGTGTGGCATTGTATATTTTTACTCCATGGCGGTCGCACACCTCTTTGGCGCGGGCAAAGGCGAGAAGATTGGTATCTACTTCGGGTGGGGCGTAGCTGCGCGAGGAGTTGAAGAGGCGTTTGTCGAAATAGCTGTCGGCGCTGATGATGGTGTTGCCTGTGGAATAGTTGCAATCGACGCCGATGAGGTATATCTCCTTGAATCCCATGTATGCAGCGAACTGTATCATGGAGTATGTTACTGTCTGACCGCTGTAGACTACGTTGGCGATGTCGCGGGAAAAGCCTATGGGGTTCTTTGGAAAGAGCATCTTGTAGTATGTTACACCGGGGATGTGGTAACGGCTTGCGTAGTGCGATTTTACGAACCGCGTGGTCGCGAGTTTCTCTATGTACTCCTTGTTGTCGAGGATTATGTGGTTGTCCTGAGCAAAGTAGTATGTGGGGGTGAATGGTATTTCGTCGAAGAGGCGTATGAGCGAATTGCAGGCGAAGGTTGTTTCATTCTTCAGCATACGCAGGTCTTCGTTGCGCAAGCTGGGGCCATTGCCTATGACGAAACAGCGGCCGCCGTTGTATATATTTTTCATAGCTCGCAGACGCAGGTAGCTGCGGAACATCATTGCTCCGTAGATGTAGTTCATGGCGTTCCACATTTTGTGCCATACCCTACCCCATATATTGCTGTTTGCGCCTGCCATCGCTGTTTACGGGCGTGTTGAGATTATCTTCTCGGCAAATTCGAAGTCCTCGGGATAGTCGATGTCTATGCCTTCGATGGGGCCTACGAGTGCCATATAAGGACACTCGCCCACACGCTGGTGGCGTTCTGTCCAGATGTGGCGCTGGAAGATGTAGAAAGCACTTGTCTCTACAAACACCGGCTCTATGGTCTGTGTACGGGGTATTTCTTTGAGGTTGTAGTTCAATGGTTTACCCTCGTACCATGTAAAGGTCTGCACCTTCTGTGCCGAGAATGCCGAGTCGTGGCGACCGGAGACTACCTCTTCTATCGCACAGCTTATTGTCTCGGCCTTTATAAAGGGAGAGGTAGTGTGGCCGAGCAGATAGACATCGGCATCGACCTCCTTGATGAATGCATCGTAGATATCCTCGCCCAATGTCTCGTCTCTGTCGAGCGTGGTGTCGCGCTTGAGGAATTTCACTCCTTCGGGCAGATAGGGGATGATTGCATCCTGGCTGCAATATACATATACCTCGTTTATCTGCGGCACGCGGGTGAGTGTTTCGAGTATGTACCACATCAGGGGCTTGGCGCCGAGCAGTTTAAGGTTTTTTCCTACTACGCGCTTGCTATTGAGACGAATGGGGACGAATGCTACAACTTTCATAGATCAAGGTTGTTACGTTATTATATACAACTGAATGTGTCGATTACTCCGACGAGTTTGCCGTCGCTGTTGACTACCACCAGCGAATGTATGTTGTGCTTGCGCATGATGGTCTCCGCCTGAGAGAGCTTTGCTGTCTCAAGTATGGTCTTGGGTGTACGGCTCATAATATCTTCAACAGTCAGGGCGAAGAATTGTTCTTGATTGCGCTGCATTGCACGGCGTATGTCGCCATCGGTTACGGCGCCGAGAATCTGCTCATCTTCAACCACTACCGCTATACCCATTTTGGCAAGGCTTATCTGCATGAGAACATCGCTTATCTTTGATTCGCGGGTTACGATGGGCAGATCGGAGGTGCGCATGTAGTCCTTTACTCTCGACAAGAGACGACGGCCGAGCGAGCCTCCGGGGTGGAACTGTGCGAAGTCCGATGCCTTGAACTTGCGCACTGTCATGAGTGCACAGGCTATTGCATCGCCCATAGCGAGGGTTGCTGTGGTGGACGATGTGGGTGCAAGGTTCAGAGGGCAGGCCTCCTTGCTTACTGCCACGTTAAGATGGCAGGTTGAGTATTTCGCAAGCAGCGATGCGGGATTGCCCGACATTGATATTATAGGAATATTGCGGTCGGTGAGCAGAGGGATGAAGCGCAACAGTTCGTCTGTCTGTCCCGAATTTGAGATTGCCAACACCACATCGCCGGCTGTGAACATTCCCAAGTCGCCGTGGAAAGCATCGAGGGGGTTCACAAAAAACGACGGTGTGCCTGTACTTGCCAGTGTAGAAGCAATTTTGGCACCTATATGTCCCGATTTTCCCACACCGGTAACTATCAGTTTACCTGTACTGTTTATTATAAGGTCTATTGCCTTTGTAAAATTGTCGTCCAACTTGGGAATAAGGTTCAGGATGGCTTCTGCTTCGTCCTGAAAGCACTTTTTCGCTACGCTTATAACGTCTGCCATAATCGTGTATATTTTATTTTGCTAACTTCATTAGGTTTACGGAATACAGTGCATTTTGCAACAAGTGCAGCCTATATTCGCTGTTTAATGCAAATATAACATATAAAAAACAAAATCTGTTATTTTTTTGCAAGTATTATTCCAAACTCATAGAGCAGGAAGAGGGGTAGGAACACTGTCATCAGTGTAAATGGGTCGCCGGAGGGTGTGATTATTGCCGCAAGTACAAGCAACACGACCACTGCATGGCGGCGGAATCTTCTCAGGAAGGCTTTGTCCACCACTCCGATTCCCGAAAGTATCCACACGAGCAATGGCATTTCGAAGACAAGTCCCATCACCAGTATCATCATCATGAAGTTACCCATGTACGATGATAGTGAAATCTGGTTGGTGATTGTTTCGCTGAGCTGATACTCGGTGAGGAAACGGAATGTGAAGGGGAAGACCAAAGAATATCCAAGCGCACATCCTATATAAAACATTGTTGTGCCGAAGAGGAATGCAAAGCCTATGTACTTCTCCTCGTTCTTATAAAGCGCCGGTTTGATGAACTTCCACACTTCATATATCATGTAGGGGAATGCCAATATGAACGCAAACCAGAATGAGGTTGTGATATGCGTCATGAACTGCGATGCCACGTTGATGTTTATAATCTCCACCGCAAACTTGTCGTTACCGAAATTTGGGAAGAAGGGTCCCATTTCGCCCAATTCAGAGAGCCATTGGTAAAGAAAGAACTTTGAGGTTGTGGGCGCAAGGACAAATTTGTCGAATATAGTAGGCATATAGGAGAATAGTCCCACTATAAGTATCATTATTACTATTGCTACACGCATAAGGGACCAGCGCAACGCCTCAAGATGGTCCCAAAAACTCATATTCTGTTCTTCTGACATGATCCTATTACTTTCATTCAATTTTTTTACAAAGATACTCACAAACGAGCGAAATAATATCAAGCTTGCTTGAATATTTCACAGCGAGTGCGGTGTATCTTCGCGGTTTACCGCAAAGATAGTGAAAGGCGAGAGAAGAAAAAATCAAGCTCGCTTGAATTTTTTATTCCGAGCCGCATCCTATCTTCGCCGGAACGGCAAAGATACTCACAAACGAGCGAAATAATATCAAGCTTGCTTGGATATTTCACAGCGAGTGCAGTATATCTTCGCGGTTTACCGCAAAGATAGTGAAAGGTGAGAGAAGAAAAAAATCAAGCTCGCTTGAATTTTTTATTCCGAACCGCATCCTATCTTCGCCGGAACGGCAAAGATACTAACAAATGAGCTAAAGTTCGTACAAACGAGTGAATAAAAGTTTACTTTTATTTCCAACGAGTAAAATAGAACTTCGGCGAAGCCCAATAATATCAAGTTTACTTGGATATTTCACAGCGAGTGCAATCTCGCGGAGGAAATGTTATTGCCATACGATAGGAACAGACAACGCCCTCCCCCTGCTAAGCCTCGCAAAGCTCGGCACTCCTTCTATATAACAAAATGCTAAACCGCTGTGCTATAGAGTTTTTCGTTAAGCATATTCAATGTTCTTTTTTGTTATTTTATATTCATTTTGAGGCGCGGCAATTCG
>JAFYLO010000045.1 GCA_017557045.1 Bacteroidaceae bacterium
ATAGCTCTTTTACCGAAGATGATGTATGCAATCAAGCCTACGATCATAAGGGCGAGCGAACCGAATTGTACTGAATTGTTGTTTGTCCAGCCCAAGAAGTAGCTGAGTATCAAAATAACCGCAGCTATTACGATAATGGCAAGACTGAGTGCTTTGAGATTGGAGTTCATAATATGTATATAGTTAATTGTTATTTTTCCGACTACAAAGTAACACATAATTATTCAGAGAAAGAAATATTTTTCTTAAAATTCTTATGAGTTGTTTGAATTTTATTACATAATCCAAAGGTATGAGTGGATTTTCAGTGGCTATTATGGCGCTTGCTTGAAAAAAGTGTGCTAAAACTTTGTGGAATAAAAAAATATACGTACCTTTGCACCCGCGTTTAGTAAAACGAATGTTTAACCTATTTATTAATTAGTATGAATCAATACGAAACCGTTTTCATTTTAACTCCCGTTTTGTCTGAGGTTCAGATGAAGGAAGCGGTAGAGAAATTCAAAGGCATCCTCACTGCAGAAGGCGCGGAGATTGTCAATGAAGAGAACTGGGGTCTTAAGAAATTGGCTTACCCCATCGAGAAGAAAACAACCGGATTTTATGTAATGTTCGAGTTTAACGCTGATCCCAAGGTTATTGCAAAGCTTGAGTTGCAGTATCGTCGTGACGAGCGCGTTATCCGTTCATTGGTTGTTAAGTTAGATAAGTATGCAGCTGAGTATGCTGCCAAGAGAAGAAGTTTAAAAGCTAAAAAGGAGGATTAATTATGGCACAGACACCTTCAGAAATCAGATATTTGACTCCCCCTTCGGTAGATACCAAGAAGAAAAAATATTGCCGTTTCAAGAAGAATGGCATCAAGTATATCGATTATAAAGATCCCGAATTCTTGAAGAAATTCTTGAATGAGCAGGGTAAATTGCTTCCCCGTCGCATTACAGGTACTTCTTTGAAATTCCAGCGTCGTATCGCACAGGCCGTTAAACGTGCTCGTCACTTGGCTTTGCTGCCTTTTGTAACTGATTTGATGAAATAATAAATTCGGAGGAATATAATATGGAAATTATACTTAAAGAGGATGTTATCAATCTTGGATACAAGAATGATATCGTTAAAGTGAAGAATGGTTACGGTCGTAACTTCTTGATTCCTACCGGAAAGGCAGTTGTAGCTACACCTTCTGCAAAGAAGATGTTGGCTGAGGAGTTGAAACAGCGTGCTCACAAGTTGGCTAAGATTAAGGCTGATGCTGAGGAATTGGCTGCTAAGCTCGCTCCTGTAACATTGACAATCGCTGCTAAGGTTAGCGCAACCGGTGCTATCTACGGTTCAGTAGGTGCAAACCAGATTGCTGATGAACTTGCTAAGCTCGGCTTCGAGATTGACCGCAAGATTATCACAGCTGAGGCTGCTAAGGTTGTTGGTGAGTACACAGCTACTGTTAAGTTGCACAAGGAGGTTTCAGTTAAGATTCCTTTCACAGTTGTTGCTGAAGAAGAGTCAGCTGAATAATAGCTTACTGAAATATATGAAAGACCACCCCAAAAGGGTGGTCTTTTTTTATTAATTTCGGTTCTTTTCTCTTTTTTGTGCTCTAAAATCTATACAATTTGTATCACTTTAATTTGCACAGTTGAACGGGATTATCTATCTTTGCATAGATAAATAAAAAATATGAATATGTTGATACAGACAGTACATCATCACCACCATCATCATTCTCTCACAACTGCGAGAGGGTAAGTGCTGTGTACCTGTATGTATAGGATAAAATAGTAAAAGCTTACTCTTTTTGGGGTGAGCTTTTATTGTTTGATAATTGAGCAGAAATATAGAAATAAATATATAACCATGTTAAGAATAGCAATACAGACTAAAGGTCGTTTGAATGAGCAGAGTATGGAGCTTCTGCGTGATGCAGGTGTTACAATTAAAGAGGAAAAGAGAAAATTCCTTATGCGTGCAGCTGATTTCCCTGTTGAGATACTTTTCCTGCGCGACGATGATATTCCCCAGACTGTGGCAATGGGTGCTGCCGACCTCGGCATTGTAGGTTACAACGAGGTTGCCGAGAAGGGTTACGAGGTAGACATCCTCAAAAAACTCGGATTCGGCGGTTGCCGTATTTCACTTGCAATTCCCAAGACTGACAAGTACGAGGGTCTGGAGTATTTCAATGGCAAACGTATTGCAACATCATATCCCAATGTGTTGCAGAAGTATTTCGATGAGAATAACATAAAGGCCGAAATCCATACTATTACCGGCTCTGTGGAGATTGCTCCCGCAGCAGGTCTTGCCGATGCAATTTTCGACATTGTTTCGTCGGGCGGTACATTGGTGACAAACGGACTTGTTGAGGTTGAGAAGCTTCTTTTCTCTGAGGCTGTGCTTATAGGTACTCCCGGACTTGATGCAGAGAAGATGGCGATTGCAGAGCAGCTGATGTCTCGTTTCGAGTCTGTTATTACAGGTAAAGGAAAGAAATATCTTCTGTTGAATATCCCCAAGTCAGCTCTCGAAGAGGCTCTCAGAATTTTGCCCGCAATGCGCAGTCCGACTGTAATTCCTCTTGCGCAGGAGGATTGGTGTTCGTTGCAGACTGTTGTGGACCAGAAGTCGCTTTGGGATGTGATAGAGAAACTCAAGGCAATAGGTGCTGAGGGTATTCTTGTGCTCAATCTTGAAAAGATTGTGTTGTAATAAGAAACTGTTTACAATGGTTTTTTACAAAGAAGTTAGGTTATGAAAAAATATATAAATCCCGATAGAAGCGAGTGGGCAGAACTTGTTAAGCGTGTTTCTGTCAATGATGATGTTATTGCCGGACGTGTCGAGGCTATCCTCGCAAGGGTAAAGAGCGACGGCGACAAGGCCATCCGTGAGCTTGCCCGCGAAATCGACGGTGTGGAACTCGATGCAATAGAGGTCTCTGCCGATGAATTTGCCGAGGCTGCATCGCTTGTCTCTCAGGAGGTAAAGGATGCTATTGCTGCGGCAGCCGTAAACATTGCAAAATTCCATGCGGCGCAGTCGTTCAAACCCATTGAGGTTGACACCTGTCCCGGTGTGAAGTGTGTTCAGCGCTCTGTTGCCATACAGAAGGTCGGGCTTTATGTGCCCGGTGGTACAGCACCTCTTTTTTCTACAGTGCTGATGTTGGCGATTCCCGCAACGGTGGCAGGCTGTAAGCAGATAATCCTCTGCACTCCCACCAACAAGCAGGGTAAGGTCGCTCCTGCGGTACTATATGCTGCAAAGGTGTGCGGTGTGCATCATGTCTACAAGGTGGGCGGTGCGCAGGCCGTTGGAGCAATGGCTTACGGAACAGAGACAATTCCTGCAGTAGACAAGATTTTCGGTCCCGGCAACCGCTATGTAACAAAGGCAAAGGAGAGTGTAACTGACAGAGTGTCGATAGATATGCCCGCAGGTCCTTCGGAGGTGATGGTGATGGCCGACGAAACAGCCGACCCCCGTTTCGTGGCAAGCGACCTTCTTTCGCAGGCCGAACATGGTGCCGATTCACAGGCATTGCTCGTGTGCGGCAGCGAGGAGATTGCTGATGCTGTGTGCCGCGAGGTAGAGAGACAGCTCGAAAAACTTCCGCGTAAGGAACTTACTATGAAGGCTCTTGTAGAAAGCCGTCTGGTGGTTCTTCCTTCGGTGGAGGAGCAGATTGAATTTGCCAACATGTATGCATCGGAGCACCTCATAATCTCGATGAAAGAGCCGTGGAAGGTGGCCGAGCAGATAACTGCTGCGGGCAGTGTGTTTATAGGAAACTATTCGCCCGAAAGCGCTGGTGACTACGCTTCGGGAACCAATCACACACTTCCCACTTCGGGTTGGGCACGTTCGTGCAGCGGTGTTAACATCGACAGCTTTACAAGAAAAATCACATATCAGGAACTTACAGCAGAGGGAATGTCGAAGCTCGGCCCCACAATAGTGGCAATGGCTGTTGCCGAGGGACTCGATGCACATGCAAACGCTGCCCGTCTGCGTATGGGTGAAGAAATATAATAACCGCATTATGGAATTGAACGATGTATTGCGCCTTGTGCGCAAGAATATTATAAATCTTGCCCCCTATTCTACGGCAAGAGACGAATATAAAGGAAAATTGGGAGTCTTTCTCGATGCCAATGAGAATCCCTATGAGAACAGATACAACCGTTACCCCGATCCCCGTCAGCTTGAACTCAAGGGTATAATCTCCGGCTTCAAGGGTGTGGCAGTGGAGAATATGTTCATAGGCAATGGCAGTGATGAGGCAATCGACCTCTGCTACCGCATATTCTGTACTCCCGGTAAGGACAACGCTGTGGCAATAGCCCCCAGCTACGGAATGTACCGCGTGGCGGCAGACATCAACGATGTTGAGGTGCGCGAGGTGCAGTTGGGTGCAGATTTCTCGCTCCCTGTAAAAGAACTTCTCGCAGCTTGCGACGAAAATACCAAATTGATGTTCATCTGTTCGCCCAACAACCCTTCGGGCAACAGTTTCCCCATGGAACAGATGCTCGAACTTGTATCATCATTCAAGGGGATGGTTGTAGTCGATGAGGCATATATAGATTTTGCATCGCAACCGAGCCTGCTGACTGTGCTCGACAGCCATAAAAACCTGATAATTTTGCAGACACTCTCAAAGGCTTATGGCCTTGCCGGACTCAGATTGGGCCTTGCCTTTGCCGATGCCGAAATAATGAGTATCTTTGCAAAGGTCAAATACCCCTACAACATCAACCTTGCAGGAATGGAACGCGCCAAGGAACTGCTTGCCCGCGATGTAAAATCGGAAATAGAGCAGTTGAAGAGCGAGCGCGAAAGGGTGGCTGAGGCTCTTGCCGCAATGCCCTGTGTGGAGAAGGTTTTCCCTTCCGATGCAAACTTCCTGCTTGTGAGGGTGGGCGACGCACGCGCACTTTACGATGCCCTGATAAATGAGCAGGTGATTGTGCGCGACCGTTCACGCATCAAGGGCTGTGAGGGTACACTTAGAATAACCTTAGGCAAGCCCGAAGAGAACGACCGTATGCTTGCCATTGTGAAGAATTGGAAATGATTATGAAAAAGGCACTTTTTATAGACCGCGACGGAACAATAATAGTGGAGCCTCCCGTAACAGAGCAGGTAGACACTCTCGAACAATTGGAATTTCTTCCCGCGGCAATTGGCGCTCTCAGCAGCATTGCCGAACTTGACTACGAACTTGTAATTGCAAGCAATCAGGACGGACTCGGCACAGAAAGCTACCCCGAGGAGCGTTTTTATACAATACATAACAAGATGCTCGACACGCTCAAAGGCGAGGGAGTAATCTTTGACGACCAGCTGATAGATCCCACTTTTGCGCACGAAGGTTCGCCCAACCGCAAACCCGGTACGGGAATGTTCGGCAAATACATGAGCGGGGAGTACGACCTTGCCGCATCCTATGTGATAGGCGACAGGCTTACAGATGTGGAGCTTGCCAAGAATCTCGGCGCAAAGGCAATACTGATTACCGCAGATGTGGAGCGCATCAAAGCACTCGGCGAACTTCCCTATTCTGATGTATGTGTGCTTGTAACAAACAGTTGGCGCGAAATTTCGGAATTCCTGCGTACCACAGAGCGTGCGGCAACCGTTGTACGCAAGACAAAGGAGACTGATATTGAAATTTCGGTAGACCTCGATGGTAAGGGAACATCGGGTATCGACACAGGCTTGAAATTCCTCGACCACATGATAGACCAGATTGTGCACCATGCAGGAGTCTCTCTCACTGTGAAGGCGAAAGGCGATCTTCAGGTCGACGAGCATCACACGATGGAGGATGTTGCGATAGTGCTTGGCGAGGCTATAATAAAGGCTCTCGGCAACAAGCGCGGCATAGGTCGCTACGGCTTTGTGTTGCCTATGGACGAGTGCAAGGCGCTGGTGCTGATAGACTTCGGCGGACGCATAGACTTCGAATGGGATGTAGAGTTTACAAAGGATTATGTAGGTGATGTTCCCACAGAGATGTTCAAGCACTTCTTCAAGTCGCTTGGAGCTGCAATGAGCTGCAATCTTCATATAGCTGCAAAGGGCGAAAATAACCACCATCTTGCCGAGGGAATCTTCAAAGGCTTTGCGCGTGCATTGCGCATGGCAATCAAACGCGAAGTGTTCAGCTACGAACTTCCAAGCAGCAAAGGAGTACTATGATAGCAATAGTCGATTACGATACAGGCAATCTTTGTTCGGTGTGCAATGCTTTGCGGCGCTTGGGTGTGGAGTATGTGCTTACCGACGATGCAGAAACCATCCGCAATGCCGACAAGGTGTTGTTGCCCGGTGTGGGCGAAGCCTCGTCGGCTATGGAGAAGTTGCGCGAACGTGGATTGTGTGATGTTATAAAGAATCTCACACAGCCGGTGCTCGGCATCTGCATAGGAATGCAATTGATGTGCGCCAGCAGCGAGGAGGGAAACACCACTTGTCTGGGAATTTTCCCCACAGCAGTAAAGCGTTTCGCTGCCGACAAGGCGGCAGGGGTAAAGGTGCCCCACATGGGATGGAACGAAATTCACTCCCTCAAGACACCATTGCTTGATGGTCTTGCCGAGGGAAGTTTCCTCTATTTCGTACACTCTTTTGCGCCGCAGATGTGCGACGAGGCAATAGCATCTTCCGTCAACGGTGTGCAGTTTGCCGCTGCGCTCAACAAGGGCAATTTTTACGGAACACAGTTCCACCCCGAAAAGAGCGGAACTATCGGTGAGGTGATATTAAGGAATTTTGTGGAGAAGTGTTAACCCATTTCTAAGCATATAAAATATAATACAATGGAAATTATACCCGCTATTGATTTGATTGACGGTCGTTGTGTGCGTCTGACACAGGGCGACTACAACGATAAAAAAGTCTACGAGCAGGATTCTTTGGATATGGCAAAGAGCTATGCCGATTGCGGTGTTCGCCGTTTGCATGTCGTAGACCTTGACGGTGCAAAGGCAAAGGCTCCCTGCAACCTTGCAGTGCTTGAGAAACTTGCTTCGCATACAAACCTCGACATAGAGTGGGGTGGAGGCATAAAAACTTCGGAGTCTATTAAGGATGTACTGAATGCAGGTGCCAATCGCGCCATCTGCGGAAGCGTAGCAGTGGACAACCGCGACCTCTTCAAAGAGTGGTTGCAGATGTATGGCACCGACCATGTGATTCTCGGTGCGGACATACGCGACGGAATGGTTGCCACACACGGATGGCTCAAAAATTCAGGAGTTGCCATCGAAGAACTCATTGAAGACTTCCTGCCCGCCGGACTCAGCCAGGTTATCTGCACAGACATCAGCAAGGATGGTATGTTGCAAGGCCCTAACTTCGAGCTTTATGTTGCATTGCAGAACAAATACAACGGAGTAAACTTTACGCTCAGCGGCGGTATATCCTGCATGGACGATGTTGCAAAGGCTAAGGAACTGGGATTGCACAGTGTGATAATAGGAAAAGCAATATATGAAGGACGTATAACTTTAAACAATATAAAAGAATGGTTGCAAAACGAATAATACCGTGCCTCGATGTTAAGGACGGACGCACAGTGAAAGGTGTGAATTTTGTAGGTCTTAAAGATGTTGGCGATGCAGTTGAACTTGGTTGCCGCTATGCTCAGGAAGGAGCCGATGAACTTGTTTATCTTGACATCAGCGCTACAGTTGAAGGCCGTAAGACATTTACATCATTGGTTGAGCGCATTGCTCAGAACATCAACATTCCCTTTACCGTTGGCGGCGGAATCTCTACAATGGACGATGCAGCACGTCTGCTCGATGCAGGTGCCGACAAAATCTCCATCAACAGTGCTGCTGTTGCCAACCCCGCCATCATCGACCAGATTGCTGCAAAGTATGGCAGTCAGTTCTTGGTGCTTGCAATTGATGCAAAGCAGGTTGATGGTATCTGGCGTATAACAACACATGGTGGTAACAAATTGACTGACAAGGAGCTTATCTCCTGGGCATACGAGGGACAGGAGCGCGGTGCCGGTGAAATCCTCTTCACATCAATGGATCATGATGGAACAAAGAACGGCTATCCTTGTGAAACATACGCTGCACTTGCCGACAAACTTTCAATACCCATCATTGCATCGGGTGGTGCCGGTTCGGTAGATGATATTGTAAAGGTACTTACCGATGGTAAGGCCGATGCAGCTCTTGCTGCCAGCATCTTCCACTATGGTGAAGTTTCTATCGCTGAACTCAAAAAAGAATTGCAGAAAAGAGATATAAAAGTTAGATTATGAAATTCGAAGAATTTGATTTGTCAAAAAATGCCGACGGCCTTCTGCCTGTTGTAGTGCAGGATGCAACAACCCTCAAAGTGCTGATGGTGGCATATATGAATCGTGAAGCATACGAAAAGACTGTTGAGACAGGCAAAGCTACTTTCTATAGCCGTTCACGTGGCTCGCTCTGGACAAAAGGCGAGACAAGCGGCAACTACATTGAGGTTGTGAATATGTACCCCGACTGCGACAACGATACACTCTTGTTGATGGGCAAACCCTATGGTCCCGCCTGCCACAGAGGTACAACAAGCTGCTTCGATACTCCCGAGCATGAGGGCTTTATCCGCAAGTTGCAGAAGGTGGTTGAGAACCGCCACAAGGAGATGCCCGAAGGTTCTTACACAACCCTCCTCTTCAACAAGGGTGTGAAGAAGATGGCTCAGAAGGTTGGCGAAGAGGCTGTTGAGACTGTAATAGAGGCTATCGACGGCAACAAGGAGCGTTATGTTTACGAGGTGTGCGACCTTCTCTACCACACATTTGTGCTCAACGAGCACTTTGGAGTGTCGCTCGAAGACCTTGAGAAGGAATTGCTCGACAGACACAGCTAATAATCATAGAGCTATGAAAAAGAATCTTTTATTTGTTTTTGCTTCGGCAGTGGTTGCTTGCATAATGTCGTGCAGCGACAGCAAAGTAAACCCTCTTTGGGGTATGTGGACTTTGCAGTCTGAGCAGTCGGGTGCAAAGACCGAGATTATGTTTACCGACGACTACACAGGATTTGTCATTGTCGATGAGGATGTAAAGTATGAAACTTCGTGGCAGCAGGATTCTGTTCTGCGTGTAAACTATTTCGAAATGTCAACCGGCAAGAAAGGCCTTGGTGTGCGCAGAACTTATTCTGTGGATGTCGACGGCGATATTCTTACTTTGAAGGATATTGAGTCGGGAGAGGTTTCAAAATATTCGAGATTTGTTGAGTAATTTATCTTTTCATAAGCAAGGCATTGCGTTGCTTTTATAAACTTAAAGATGGTGTACCATAATTCCTTTTGGTACACCATCTTTAGTTTTTTTTATTGTTGTCCGGATTTTTGTTATTGTCCGGTTGATTTAGTGAGGTTCTATTTCACAAAATACTTGCGTCCTTTCTTGATAAAGATACCGCGTTTGGCTTTCTTTACAGGTCTGCCGTTAAGATCGTAACACGCCTCATCTTTAATCTCATCATCTGCCGGTGTATCGATAGAGGTGAGAATGCTGTCGATACTATTCATCCACTCTGTCAGGTCTTCAATCATTTCGTTGTGATATTTATATGAGGGTTTGAATCCGTAGCCGTGTCCGCCTGTGGGGAAATTCTTTGCATGTACCGGCACTCCTTTTGCTTTAAGAGCATTTACATACTCTATGCTGTTGCGTGGGGGCACAATATCATCGTCATCAGCCCAGCAGATGTAGGCCATTGGGTTGTCCGCTTTCACCTGTTTCTCGTTGCTGTACTTATTTGTCAGGCTGGGAGCAGCGGATGAGCCTATAAGGCAGGAGCGCGAGCCGGAGTGAGTGTAGCTGGCATCCATTGTTATTACAGGGTAGAAGAGTATCTGGAAGGCGGGTTTATCTGCACCTGTCGTTTGTGTTGATACGGTAGCAGCCAAGTGACCGCCGGCGCTGAATCCTATTACACCTACCTGACCTGTTGTTACATTATATTCCTCGGCATTGTCGCGCAGATATTTCATGGCGCTCTTTGCCTGATTCATGGGCGCGCTGTGGGTTGTAGGAGGTACGGTGTAGGTGAGCACTGCGGCTGTGTAGCCCAATTTGTTGAAGAATGGTGCCCAGTCGGCTCCTTCGGTGCTGCCCGCTATAAATGCGTAACCACCACCGGGAATTATCAGTATGGCTCGGCCGTTCGCCTTCTCTTCGGATGACTTGAATATCTTGATGGCAGCACCTGAAGAGAGCTTGACGTTTGTAACTGCAAGTGAACCAACTTTGCTCACTGTAAATATGGAGCCTCCGTCGGCAACAGTGTAGAAGCCCAAATATCCACCGGCTCCACCGTACTCGTTTATGTGTTTGCCGTCTTCGTTGTTTACGAGCAAGAAACCTTTTTCGTTCTCTACGATTTTCCATTTATAGACTTTGGCATCGAGAATGGCTTTATTGCCCACCTTTGCAAGTGTCTTTGTTGTGTCGGTACGGCTATATACAATGATGCCGTTGTAGGGGTCGCCCTTAAATGCCCATTGATAAGACAACTTTTCGGTATCTTCTTTTGTGGGCATAGGGTTACATTTGTAACCGTTATCTGTTGTTACATAGTCTGCTCCACTGTTCAATGCAAGATTGTACCAATGGGCATTCTTCATGTCGGGCGATAGCTTGAACGGCAAATTCCATGAGGCGACGATGCGGACTACATTGCCTTTGCCCTTTACGAGTGTAACAGGTTCGGCTACTGCGTATGTTGTATATGCACGGGGAACAACATCGTCGGGTACTTCGTTTATGACATCGCCAACAACTCCTGCTGTTTTGAATTCTTCGAACAGATTGCCTGCTGCATCCTCTACGCGATATATTATGGTAGTATGTTTCGCGAAATAGCCGCTAAGGATTTCAAGCGCCTCTGTAGCATTAAAATCCCCGGTTGCAACTATCGAATAGTGGTTGCCCGAATCGTATGCGTTGTGCTTGTTCAGGCAGACACCCTTTTGTGTGCCGCTGGCAGTGTTTAGAATGTAACCGTTGCTCTTGATACGCACTGTGTAGTCGGTGTATTTTGTGCTGTGCTCAAGTTCAATGGGCTCGATTGTGTCGTTGCTGAGGATGACATCGCTCCATCCTTTTGAGTCGGTTACCGGGTTGCGGTACATGAACTTTTTGTCGGCAACGCTGTAGAGATAATAATTCTCTTCGTAGGTGAGGATTGCAAATTCACCGGTTGTCGCACCTAAAGATGCTTTGGCGGTGCTTACTAAAAAACCATCTTTTGTGCCGAGGTTGCCACGTTGGGTGAGAATGTTGTAAACTTTGTCGTTTGAAGGGACAAACTTTTCTGCCTGTGCGGGCAGTGTAGTTCCTATAAGCAATAGGAAAAACAGGCTGCATGCCAATTTGAGTTTTTTCATAGGTTTATTATATGTTTTTCTTATTCACATGTTGTAGCAACAAAGGTAACAATTAAAATCTTGTTTTAAGAAGCTGTTTGAATTTTATTAGAAAAAAATTCAAACAGCTTCTTAGTTATTGCAAAAAATGTTCCGCTTGCAGTTATCCCATATTTCTGATTCTTTGGAGTAACTCTATCTGCTGCTCGTTGAGCGTTGGCAGTTGCACTTTTATTGTTACTATAATATCCCCGCGCAAATCTTCATTCTTGTATTGCGGCAATCCTTTTCCGCGTAGCCTGAGCTTGCTGTCGGGTTGTGTTCCCGGCTTTATTGCAATTTTTGCCTCCCCTTCGAGGGTAGGGATAATTGTCTCTCCGCCAAGCAGGGCGCGGTACATGTCTATAGTTGCTGTCGTGTGGAGGTCGTTGCCTGTACGGGTGAAACGCGGGTCGGGTACAATGGAAAATGTTATATAGAGGTCGCCTTTCGCGCCGCCAACAGGTGATTCTCCACCGAAGCCTTTAAGACGTATACTCTGTCCGTCGGCTATTCCTGCCGGGATGGTGATTCTTATCTTCTTGCCATCAATCTCTATTATCTCCTTGTGTGTGGTGAGTGTGTCGCGCAGCTGTAGGCTCAGTGTGCTGCGATAATCCCCGCCACGGATATTGGCGCCACTGCGTCCTGTGCGTTTGTCTGAGAAATTCTTTCCGAACAGCTCTTCGAAGAAGTCGCTGAATGCTCCTCCTCTGCCGAAGCCTCCGAAACTGTAACCGCCAAAGGTGTCTTCGCCACTCTTTGTGCGCGACTCATACTGCCGGCGTTGTGCTTCGTACTCCTCGGCGTGTCTCCAGTTCTCGCCATACTCGTCGTACTTTTTGCGCTTTTCGGGGTCGCTAAGCACTTCGTTGGCTTCGTTTATGGCCTGGAAGTGCTCTTTTGCCCGAGCATCATCTTTGTTGAGGTCGGGGTGATACTTCTTTGCCATTTTGCGGTATGCCTTCTTAATCTCTTGCGCCGTAGCCTCTTTGCTCACTCCGAGTATCTTGTAATAATCGATATATGCCATGATGGAAAACTTTTTTTCTTAAAACAAATGAAAGGCTTTTTGAGTTTCGTCGAAAAAGTATATCTTTGCAGATTATGTTTTTAGACATAAATTCTATTGAATGTATAATAAAAAAGAAAATAACGACAAAATGAAACGAATCTATCTATGGATGATGATGGGCATTGCCATGCTTTTTGCATCGTGTGCCCCCGAAAAGGTAAAGGTGTCGGTGGTGGCAACCTCTGACATGGAGAGTGCACTCTTTGCATACGACTACAAGTTTTTGACCGAAGCTCGCGGAGGCGGTGCGGCTATCTCTTCGTACCTCAACGACCTGAAAAAGGAGTGTGGCGAACAGAATGTAATCTATGTGGATAATGGTGATGCTCTTGCAGGATGGCCTTTGAACTACTATATGAAGAGCATAGACAAGAGTGAGACCACCATTGTTGCCGAGGCTATGAACAGACTCGGTTGCGAGGTTTACTCGATAGGCGAGGGTGATCTTTCTACCGGCAGTGAGCTTCTTCAGCGTCATGTAAAATCGATGAAGGGCGCGGCTGTATGTGCCAACCTGCTTGATGCAAAAAGCGGCAAGCCTCTCTATAAACCTTATGCAGTTGTTGAGCGTAACGGAGTGAAGATTGCTTTCCTCGGACTTATCACTGAGGGTGTTGACAAATATATCAGTGCTTCCATGATGGAGAGCATGGGTATAAAGATTGCCGATGCCGAGTCTGCTGCAAGAGAGTGGATAGAGGTTATAAAGAAGAACGAGAATCCCGACATTGTAATTGGTCTTTTCCATACAGGTGCATCGTCTGTTACCAAACGCAACAATCTGCGCGAGAATATCGGTCAGACAATCGTACGCAATGTTGCCGGCTTCGATGCAGTAGTGTGCGGACACGACGGATTGCGTCGCGAGAGAGAGGTGGAGAGCATCGATGGCAAGAAGGTGGTTCTTGCATCTCCCGGTCGTCGCGGAATGTATGCTGTCGAGATAAATATCATAGGTGAGCGTGGCAAGAACGGATTGGAGAATAAGAGTGTGGATGTAGATATCAAGTCTATGCTTACACGCGAAGCCGACAAGGAGTATTCGGCAGCGTTGCGTCCCCGTACAGCAGAAATGGGCAAGGCTTTGGCAACTCCTGTTGCTGCTGTAAAGGGAGAGGCTAAAGCTGTGGATGCGCTTTTCGGTTCATCGGCTTACGTTGACCTTGTGCACAAGATGCAGTTGAAGTATAGTGGTGCCGACCTTTCTGTTGCTCACCCCTACACGATAGAGACCGGCTTTGCGGGCGGTAACATTTCAATAAACGATATACGCCGTTTCTTCCCCGCAGGCGGAAAGCTCTACACTGTGAAGATGAAGGGTAGTGAGATAAAGGAGATGCTTCTCTACAGTCTTACACACTACTACAAGAATGTTTACAAGAAGGATGGTTCGCTTCTGAAGTACGACCGCGAGGGCAAGCGTCTAAGCGAGAATACCAAAGATCTTGAATCGGTTGCCGGTTTGCGCTACAATGTGCATTTGAATAAGAAGAAAGACGAGGGCAAACTGCAGATTCTCGGACTTTCTAACGGTATTCCTTTTGATCTTGATAAAGAGTACACAGTGGCTGTTCCCGAGGATATGGTAATGACTGTAAATCTTGCCCTCAGTCTTGGCGCCAAAGTGAAGAGCCATGATATGCAGCAGCGTATAGCTTCAATAAGCGATAAGGAGATTCCCGAGCTCTTGCTCGATTACCTTAAAGAGAACAAGGTGGTTGAAATGAAGGCTCTCGGCAACTGGTCTTTGCAGCCTGCAGCATGGATGAAGACCATCAAAGAGAATGAAATGAACAAATTGGCCAACATCTATTTCCCTCAGAGCCTTATCGAGGAGGATATGGTGGAAGATGTAAATAAGTAAATAAGATCATGTCAATTAAGAATTTATTGAGAGTGTCGGCTCTGTCTGCAATTTGTCTTTTTGCGACAGGGTGCAGCGACGACGATGGATACAACGCCGACAGCGCAATCTCCAACTATGTCCCCGAGGAGTATACCAAGATGGTGGAGAGTGTAACAACAGTCATTGAGGATGACGGCGGTCGCGAATATGTGTGGACATACGAATTCTTGTACGACATCAAGAATCGTATTCAGCAGATTGACGGTACAATGAAGTACTACTACAATGGTCAGTTGTGCAACAGTACATCTACTGCAAAATATCGCTACAACAAGGCTTTGCTCACTGTAGAATATGTCAAGGAGGATGTTTATCCCAACAAGAGTGATTGGAACATGACATCCAAAGGTTCATACAAGGGTGGATTCAATGCCAACGGTACACTTGCCAATTTCTACACTTTCGACTGCGAATATTCGGGAATGTTGTTCACAAAGGCGTACGTTGACGGTGGCGAGGAGTATGCAATGGAATATGACCGCTTTAATAATCTTGTAAAGGCATACAGAGTGGATGGAAATGCTCCTGCCGTTGGCACATTAAAAGTGTATACCTATTCGCCCTACAAGAATAAGACTAACTTGGACTTTGCATCCTTCTTTGGATACAACATCGCTGAGCGCCTTGTTCCGGCAAATTCATCACACAACTATGCAATATTCCAGTTGGGTGCTTTCGGTATGTTCGGTTCGCGCAGCACGAACCTTCCCGACGGTGTGTGGGAATTCGACTCTGACGGCTGTCCCACAAAATACACCAACAGCGAACTTAAAAAGACTGTACTCATAAAGTATAAAAAATAGATGCTTCAAAAAACAGAGTCATCCAGTTTGCGGGTGGCTCTGTTTGCTAAAATAGGATATATATGCAATACGATATTTTTTTAAGTTACTCGGCTGAGGAGGAGAGACTCGCCGAAAAGATTACCGCTTATCTCGAACATTACAATCTCAACTGTTTCTTTGCTTACAGAGACCTCCCTGCCGGTATCCCCTGGAGCCAGGGAATTGCCGAAGGCATAGAGCAGAGCAGAATGTCGATTGTGGTGTATACCGACAATTACAACAATGCTTCGTGGCTCGATGATGAGCTTGCCGAAATCGGCCGCTCGGAAAAGCCGATGCTGGTGTATGCACTTACCAATGCAAACTACTGTGAGGCTAAGAACGAGTATATGAAGAATGCACCTTGTATAGGTGCTGTGGGAAATATCTACGATGCATTCCCGTATATCTATGAGACTGTCTGCAATATATTGGGGCAGCCGATAGAGCCTACCCAAGCGGCCGAAGAGGTGCTTAAGGAACTCTTTCAGCAGGAGGAGGCGCAGAAGGTTGAAACAGCTCAGACAGAACAGGTAAAGCAGGTTGCTGATGCTTCTGCTGTATCGAATAAAAAGCAGAACAACGACAGTGGCAGTGATGTGGCAACTCCTGCCAAAGCAAGCGCAAATAAGGGTGCATCGCTTCTTACAGCGGCTCTTATAGGTGTTTCCATCACTGCGGCAATGATATTGTTGCTGGAGTGGTTGCTTGAATGATTTTTGCTGATATAATTTGATAAAATCTGCATTTGATTAGAAAATGTAGTATCTCAATGATGCAATATTTGTCAAATTGATATATCTTCGCAAATAGAAACAATCTTAAATTTAAATAATGATGAAAAAACTCTTTACTTTATCAATCGTGGCGCTGATGTTTGTTGCCACTGTGTGCGTATCATCTTGCAGCACTGCAAAGTCAGTAAACAAGGCTTTTGAGAAGAACGGTTATTCGATGACTGCTCTCACTCCTGCTCAGCAGATGGAGATTTGTCCTGTAATTGCGCAGTTCCCCTCGTTCGGATACGATGCTGCTGGTTACTTGCAGGTAAACGCAAATTCTTGCACTTTTGTATATAATATGGATCAAAGCACATGGGACAGCTATGCTGCACAGTTGACAAACAGCGGTTTTTCGAATATGGGTATCGGCTTTGTAAAGGCTGACAAGTCTGCCGGTTACACATACAATGTAAGCGCTAAGCCCACTGTTATCTACAAGCAGAACTTTATGTTGGTAACATTTACATCTTCAAGATTCTAATAGAAGGTCGATTATAAAAAACGAGACCGGTCGGCAAGTCGCGAGTTTGACAAACTGATCGGTCTCGTTTTTTTATTATTGGTGTCCGGTAAACGTATTTAATTCTTTTAAAATTCGATATTTAAGCTTGTATAAGTCCCTATTCCTTTTTTGATACAAATTTGAGTGCAATTGTTTAAACTCCTCCTCTTGGATAAGAGGAGGTGGATTCAAACGCTTTTGCGTTTGAAGACGGAGGAGTTTGAAACTATTGCTTGTGTTTTTATTCAAACTCCCTCCCCCTTTGGGTACTCCCTCTTATCCAAGCTAATCTTAGGACACATTTATTTTAAATCGATATTTGCTATGTTTTTAAATATCAACAAAATAGCTTACTAAAAAAGTTCCTGCCCTTAACCCAACTTTGACCCCTAAAATTATTTTCAAGAAATTTTAGGGGCTTTTTTATGCTGCTTGTAATTTAAACGTATTGATTTTCAATGCTGTCATTTTATTATTGGCCTCATTATACCTCTGAAAGTCATTTGTCGTACCCAGCAAAGTCGTATGAATTCCGTACCTTTGCCGAATGAATTTCCATGTTCTATATCGGGTGAATCCTATCACAGGCAATGACGAACGTTACTTCC
>JAFYLO010000046.1 GCA_017557045.1 Bacteroidaceae bacterium
CTCTTCAACGAAAGCCTTAAGGTTGACTTCAACATCAATGCACCCAAGATAGCAGTGCTTGCCCTTAACCCCCACGCAGGCGACAACGGACTTATAGGCACCGAAGAAGAGGAGGTAATAAAGCCCGTCATCAAGAAGATGAGCGAAGAGGGCATACTCTGCTACGGCCCCTTCCCTGCAGACGGATTCATGGGCAGCGGCAACTACGCCCGCTTCGATGGCATACTTGCAATGTACCACGACCAGGGCCTCGCCCCCATGAAAGCCTTAGGCATGGACGACGGAGTAAATTTCACTGCCGGACTTTCCATCGTACGCACATCACCCGCCCACGGAGTGGCATACGACATTGCAGGCAAAGGATGCGCCGATGAAAATTCGTTCCGTCAGGCGATATATGCAGCAATAGACATTTTCCGCAACCGCCGCAACGACGCATACGCCCACCGCAATCCCCTGCGCAAGCAATATTTCGAAAAGCGCGACGACAGCAACCGTCTGAATCTGCAACAAAACGACGACGAATGAAATTTGCAATAATTTCGGCAGGCGAAGGCTCACGGCTGGCACAAGAGGGAGTATCATACCCCAAGCCTCTTGTGCCGCTTAATGGTACACCCATTATAGAGCGCCTTATAAAAATATTCAGCAGCCACAACGCCGAGTCGATAAGCATAATAATAAACAGCCGGCAGCCCGAAACGCTCAAGTTGTTGGAAGAGCTGCGCAAGGATTACCCCATCGACATTGTCGTGAAGGACACACCCGGTTCCATGCACAGCCTCTATGAATTGAGTCCACTGTTGCGGGGCGGAAAATTCTGCCTCACCACCGTAGATACAATCTTCAGAGAAAAGGATTTTGAGGAATACATTGCAGCTTTCACACACGACAACGGCGACGGCACAATGGCAGTAACCCCATACATCGACGACGAAAAACCGCTATATGTGAGCACCAATGAAACATTGGATATAACAGGCTTCCACGACACCCCGCAAGCCGACAGCCGATACATTTCAGGCGGCATATACGGACTCAACGAAAAGGCACTCGACACACTCGAACATTGCATGAAGGAGGGAAAGACCAGAATGCGCAGTTTTCAGCGGGCCCTCATAGCCGATGGACTCAAGTTAAAAGCCTATCCGATGGAAAAGATTATAGACATCGACCATGCAAGCGACATTGCAAAGGCTGAAGGATTCTTAGAAGAACAATGAAGATTGCCGCAATACCAAGAGCATCGGCCGATTCGCCAAACATGTCCGAAAAAGACATGGCACTGTTCCGTCTGACTGTAGAAAAACTGTCAGAAGAGGGACACTGCACATCTGTAATTGAAGATGGCGATGAGATTCCCACCGGATGCGATGCAATATTCCACATGACGCGCACAGCGCAGATGCTCGACCGGATAGCTGCACGCGAAAAAGAGGGCACCGTTGCCATAAACAGCGCGGCAGCCACACGCAACTGCTCGCGTCTCACTTTCACCGAGATACTCACACGCGAAGGAATCAAGCAACCGCCATACACTTTTCTCGACACAGGCACGAGCACCACTCCCGCATTGCGCTTTCCCGGATGGCTCAAAAAGAGCAACGGATGGTCGTCCCACCCCTACGATGTGCAGTACATTACCACAGAGGATGAACTGAGAAAATCCATCGAAAATCTTCACGCACGAGGTATAGACCAAGCAATATACTGCGAGCATATAGAGGGCGACATTGTAAAATTCTACGGCATCGGCCGCCACGATGACAGAGATAAATTCTTCCGCCTGCACTACCCCACAGACGGCAAATTCGGGCACGAAAAGATAAACGGCGTACCACACAAATACCCATTCGATGAGGAGAAATTGCAGACAACAGCCTTCAAGGCTGCCGCAGCAATAGGAGTGGAAATTTTCGGCGGCGACTGCATCATAAGCCCGGATGGAGAAATATACATAATAGACATTAACGACTGTCCAAGTTTTTCGGCATATAGGGAAGAGGCCGCCGAAGAGATTGTACGGCTAATAACAAGCATAAAATGAACCAAGAAGAGCTAAAGGCATATAAATCTACCATAAAATCATACGATACCGAGGAATTCATCGACCTTTGGATATACCGCCCCTACGGATACCGTTGCGCCCTGTTCTTCCGCAACCGCGGCATACACCCCAACGCTATAACCATAATATCAATATTTTTGGGAATTGCGGCCGGAGTATGCTTCATCTCTACGGAACTGAGATGGAACATTCTCGGCATATTCTTCCTGCTATGGGCTAATTTATACGATAGTACCGACGGACAGTTGGCACGCCTAACCGGACAGAAGACACGCTGGGGACGCATACTCGACGGCTTCGCCGGTGATGTGTGGTTCTTCATGATATACTTTGCAATAGCCGTCAGAGAGACCTTTGCACCCATCCCCTTCGCCCCCGAATACCAATGGGGAGTGATAATATGGATACTATGCTCATTTTCCGGTTTCTGGATACACGGCTCGCAGTGCCAACTTGCCGACTACTACCGCAACATACATCTTTACTTCATAAAGGAAGAGAACGGTAACGAATTTGACAATTCTGATGCACAACGCATAAGATACAAGGAGACCCCATGGAAAGGCAATTTCTTCTGGAAGATATTCCTAAACGCTTACATAGGCTACACAGCCAATCAGGAGCGTATGTCGCCCGCATTCCAAATATTCATAAAGAGAGTGAACGAAAGATACCACAGCACAATCCCCGGAAAACTGCGTGAGGAGTTCCGCCGATGCAGTCTGCCGCTGATGAACTACACCAACATACTCACATTCAACAGTCGCGCACTATTCCTGTGGTTCACAATGCTCGTCGGCCATCTGTGGCTCTATCTGTTCTTTGAGATTTTCATCTTAGGGGGACTTTTCATATATATGCGCCACCGCCACGAAGCGCTCTGCAAAAGACTTACAAAAGAGATCGAGGAGGGCAAATATGATTAAAGGTATAATTTTCGACTACGGCGGCACCATCGACACCAACGGCATACATTGGAGCGAAGTAATTTGGCAGCAGTATCTCGCAGCCTATGTACAGATAAGCAAAGAAGAGTTCCGCGAAGCATATGTGCATGCCGAGCGCACATTGGGCAAAAACCGCATAATAGAACCTGAGCACACCTTCCACCGCTTGCTGGAACTGAAAATAGCGATACAGGCCGACCACATTGCCACCATGGGCATTGAGATTGATGAAAGCACAAGAGAGACAATAGTCGAAGGCTGCTACACACAGGTAAAAGAGACTATAGAGCAAAGCTGCAAAATAGTAAGGGAACTATCAGACAGATACCCGGCAGTGCTTGTAACCAATTTCTACGGCAATATGCCCGTAGTGCTTAAGGAATTTTCACTCGACAAATATTTCCGTACCATAGTGGAATCGGCAGTAGTGGGCATACGCAAGCCCGATGCCCGGCTATTCGCCCTCGGAGTAGAGGCACTTTCGCTTGCCCCGGAAGAGGTTATTGTAGTCGGCGACTCTTACCGTAAGGATATTTTCCCCGCCCTATCGCTCGGTTGCAAGGCTGTGTGGCTGAAAAAGCTCTGCTGGGAAGAGGAGCCAGTAATCCCCGGCGCAGAACCCACTGCCATTATAAGCGACATCGCACATTTGCCCGAAATTATAGAAAAATTATAATTGGGGAGTAGATTCTGTATGGAAAAATAAAATTTCAAATACGGGAATTTTACCTACTAAAGGACACTTTCTTCACCAAACAATCGTAAAAATTCTTTTTTTTATGTAAGTTTGCAAGAAGATAATTATTTCCTCACCAATTCTAAAAAAACATCATCATGTACGACTTAGCCATACTTGGAGGAGGCCCCGCAGGATACGTGGCTGCCGAAAATGCAGGAGCAAGAGGAGTAAAGACAATCCTTTTCGAAAAAAGAGAACTTGGCGGAGTGTGCCTTAACGAAGGCTGCATCCCTACAAAGACACTGCTTTACAGCGCAAAGATGTACGACCATGCCACAGGAGGCAAGAAATATGGTGTAACAGCCGAAAATGTAGCCTTCGAATACAAAAAAATGGTTGACCGCAAGACAAAAGTCGTGCGCAAACTTGTGGCAGGTATAAAAATGAAGATGGAGCATAACAATGTAGAGGTAATAAAAGGCGAGGCAACAATCACCGGAGGAGACACCGGCAGCATCACCATCGCTTGTGGCGAAACGACCTACACAGCCGCACGCCTGCTCATCTGCACCGGCAGCGAGGCATTCGTACCCCCAATCCCCGGCGCGCAAGACAACGCAGCAGTGCTCACCAACCGCGAGATTTTGGCATTGACAGAAGCACCCCAAAGCCTTGTGGTAATAGGAGGCGGTGTGATAGGCATGGAATTTGCAAGCCTTTACAACAGTTTGGGAATACCTGTAACGGTAATAGAGATGCTACCCGAAATACTCGGAGGACTCGACAGTGAAATAAGCGCAGCGCTGCGCGGCATATATGCAAAACGTGGCGTAAAATTCAATCTGCAATGTAAAGTTACAGCCATAGAGGGCAACACAGTGCACTTCACCGATGCCGAAGGCAACGAGCAGAGCATCGAAGGCGATAAGATACTTATGAGCGTAGGACGCCGCGCCACACTCGCAGGCTTCGGACTCGAAAATATACCTGTAGAGGCTGAACGCGGAATAAAGGTAAACGGATATATGCAGACGACCATGCCCAATGTCTACGCAGCGGGTGATGTTACAGGCTTCTCGCTGCTCGCACACACTGCAAGCCGCGAAGCAGAAGTAGCCGTCAACCACATGCTCGGCATCGAGGACAAGATGGAATATAACGCAATCCCCGGCATTGTATACACCAACCCCGAAGTAAGCGGTGTGGGACTCACCGAGGAACAGGCGCAGTCGCAAGGCATAGAATACAGACTGAGCAAACTGCCCATGACATACGCAGGCCGCTTCGTAGCAGAAAACGAGGGCCAGACAGGACTTTGCAAGATTCTCGCAACTCCCGAAGGAAAAATACTCGGTGTGCATATGCTTGGCAACCCGTCAAGCGAATTCATATGCGCCGCCTGCATGGCTATCACAAACGGACTGACCGTTACCGACCTACGCCGCACGGTGTTCCCCCACCCCACAGTAAGCGAAATACTCAAAGAAGGACTTTTTGAAATATAAAACAAAAACATGGAACAAATCAATGTAAAACCTGCTACCGGCAAGTTAGGTGTAATGTGCATCGGACTCGGAGCAGTAACAACAACCACAATAATAGGAGCGCTCATGTCGCGCAAAGGCCTTTCGCAACCTATAGGCTCATTCGCCTGCAAAGGTATGATGCGTTTGGGCAAAGGAAAAGACAAAATATACAAGGAGGTAAAGGATATTGTCCCCATAGCAGAACTTGACGACATTGTATTCGGTGCATGGGATCTATTCCCCGACAATGCCTACGAGGCAGCCGTAAAGGCCGCTGTACTGAAGCCCGCCGACATTGAGCCCGTACGCGAGGAGCTTGAAGCAATACGCCCCATACCCGCCCTCTTCGACAAGAGCTACGCTTCCAACATCGACGGCCCCAATGTAAAGAGCGGTGAGAGCCGATGGGACCTCACCAATCAGGTACGCGAAGACATTCGCCGTTTCAAAGCAGAGAACGGATGCGACCGCGTGGTGGTAATATGGATAGCAAGTACCGAAAAATACATTCCTCTTGACAAAGAGGTGCACGGCTCAATCCAAGCATTTGAAGCTGCTATGCAGGCCAACGACACAGAACGCATCGCCCCCTGCATGTGCTATGCATACGCTGCAATACGCGAAAATTGCCCCTTCGTAATGGGTGCTCCCAACCTCTGTATAGAGATTCCCGCCCTGTGGCAGCTTGCCGAAGAGATGCAGGTGCCCATAGCCGGCAAGGATTTCAAGAGCGGACAGACTATGATGAAGACCGTGCTTGCACCCGCATTCTTCACCCGACAATTGGGCGTAACCGGCTGGTTCTCGACAAACATACTCGGCAACCGCGACGGCATAGTGCTCGACAACCCCGAAAACTTCGAAACCAAGCGCCGCAGCAAAATGTCTGCTGTAGAGAATATACTCGACAGCAACATATACCCCGACCTTTACTCCGACATCTACCACAAGGTTAGAATCAACTACTACCCTCCCCGCGGTGACGAGAAGGAGAGCTGGGACAACATCGACATATTCGGTTGGATGGGCTACCCCATGACAATAAAGGTAAACTTCCTCTGCCGCGACTCTATACTCGCAGCTCCATTGGCGCTCGACCTTGTCCTCTTCAGCGACCTCGCACAGCGCGCCGGATACAGCGGAATACAGGAGTTCCTCTCATTCTACAGCAAGGCTCCCATACACAAGGAGGGCGACACCCCTGTACACGACCTCTTCAAGCAGTTTGCCATGTTGAAGAACGCAATACGAGTGATGGCAGGCTACGAAGCAGACCAAGAACTTGACTAAGAGAACCAAGATGCAAAATTGCCTCAAAGCGGAAAAATCTCACAAAAAAGTTTTGCCAAATCACAGATAATGCCTATCTTTGCAAACTGTTAAGCCATTACACACTTTTATAAGTTACCAAACTCATATAAAGAAAAATAAAAAAATAATATAACACCATGAAAAAAGAGATTCATCCCGCAAGTTACCGTCCCGTAGTATTCAAGGATATGTCAAACGGCGACTGCTTCCTTTCACAGTCTACATGCAACACAAAGGACACAATCGAGTTCGAAGGCCAGACTTACCCCCTCATCAAGCTTGAGATTTCTAACACATCTCACCCCTTCTACACCGGTAAGGCTAAGCTCGTTGACACAGCAGGTCGCGTAGACAAGTTCATGAGCCGTTACGGAAAGAACTTGAAGAAGTAATTCTTTTAACTACAAGTACAAGAGAGTCCCGACAATGCGATGTCGGGACTCTTTTTATATTATTACTTCTGGTAAACGTGTTTAAGTCGTTTAAAATTCAATATTTAAGTAACTACAAGCCTCAATTCGTTATTAAGAAATTCAAGTCAATGACTGGAACTCCCTCGCCCTGCGGGCACTCCCTCTTCAAGAGGGAGAATGTCATACATTAGTAATTTTCAAGAATTTACATTCCTCCTCTTGAAGAGGAGGTGGATTCAAAAACACTGTTTTTGAAGACGGAGGAGTTCAAAACACAAGCAGAATAAAAATTTACCGGACACCAATATTTTTATATCATAATCCAGATTGGCATAACGACAAACAGCAACAAAAGTAAGAGGGCTGTCGCAAATTTGCGACAGCCCTCTTACTTTTGTATACAACCGAAACGGATTACTTGGTCTTGTTCTCAACCCATGTATATGCGTTGCGGAAAATCTCAATCCACGGAGTAACATCCTCTGCAAGACGCTCTGCGGGATAATTTGCACACTGCCAGGGGAAGATTGCACGCTCGGGGTGAGGCATCATTGCCACGTGGCGACCATTGGCGCTTGCAAGAGCTGCTACATTGTAGTCAGAGCCATTGGGGTTGCCGGGATAACCCTCGTATGAGTACTGTGCGACAATGTTGTACTTCTCCTGCTCGTAGGGAAGTTCGAAGCGTCCTTCGCCGTGAGCCACCCATACACCGAGACGGCTGCCTGAGAGTGAACCGAAGAGCACAGAATTGTTCTGAGGAACATTTACGCCAACGAAGGTTGACTCGAACTTGTGCGAGTTATTGTGGCGCATATAGCCTCTCTTCTCGAATTCGGGATTGATGAGGTTGAGTTCCATCATCAACTGACAACCGTTGCAGATACCGAGTGAGAGTGTATCCTCGCGGGCATAGAAGCGGTCGAGAGCAGCCTTTGCCTTAGGATTGTAGAGGAACCCTCCCGCCCAACCTTTGGCTGAACCGAGTACGTCCGAGTTGGAGAATCCACCGCAGAATACTATGAAGTTTACTTCGTCGAGTGTCTCGCGGCCACTGATAAGGTCTGTCATTGTAACATCCTTTACATCGAAGCCGGCAAGATACATTGCGTATGCCATTTCGCGCTCGCCGTTTGTACCCTTCTCGCGGATGATTGCTGCGCGTACGCCCGACTTTTCGCGGCGGTTAGCGTCAATGCCATATTTAGAGAGCATTCCTGTGAATTCAGACGCGAAGCGGTAACGCAGGGGCTGGTTCTTGTAGTTCTGCAATCTCTCATCGGCACAGCCGTTGAAGCTCTGCTTGCGATCCATCAGATAAGAGCTGTCGAACCATACATCGCGCATATAGTCGATATCAAAGAGACGGGTGCGTTTGCCGTGAGCCACTGCAATCTGGCGTTTCTTCGAGGGAACACCGATCTTCATGTAGCATACGCCTGCCTCTTCGAATATAGCCTCCATCTTTGTCTTGTTTGAGTCGGCCACCTGTATCACAAGACCGGGGTTCTCGGCAAAGAGCAGTTTTACAATATCTGTCTCTGCAATGCCGTTGAAGTCTATCTCCATACCTCCCTCAACGTTTGCGAAGCACATTTCGAGGAGGGTTGTAATGAGACCGCCGGCTGAAATATCGTGTCCTGCAAGGATAAGACCTTCGTTCACGAGCATCTGCACTGCATTGAAAGCCGCTGCAAAATATTCTGAATTTACTGTAGGAACATCATCACCTACGCGATTAAGTGTCTGTGCAAATGCAGAGCCGCCCAAACGCAGGGCATCGTAGCTGAAGTCGATGTGGTAGAATGAACTTTTCGCGTTGTTCACCATTACGGGAGAAACGACCTTGCGTACATCTGAAACCTCGCCACCTGCCGATACTATCACTGTACCCGGGCTTATAACCTTTGTACCGTCGGGATACTTCTGTGTCATTGAGAGCGAATCCTTACCGGTAGGTACGTTTATGTGGAGATCGCAGCAGAAGTCTGAAAGTCCTTTCACACCCTTGTAGAGACGGGCATCCTCACCCTCCTGTGAGCGGCAGGGCCACATCCAGTTTGCGCTGAGTGAAATTGATTCGAGACCATCGGCGAGGGGTGCAAGCACAATGTTTGTGAGTGCTTCCGACACAGCAAGTACAGAACCCTTTGCAGGGTCGGCAAGACCGGCCTGAGGTGCGTGACCTATTGAGGTTGCAATACCTTTATTGCCTCTGAAGTCGAGTGTAACTACACCGCAGTCGCTCAAGGGGAGCTGTATTTCACCCTGGCACTGCTGACGGGCGATGCGACCTGTTACCGAACGGTCAACCTTGTTTGTCAACCAATCCTTACAAGCGACAGCTTCGAGACGAAGTACATTTATGAGGTAATCGTTTATCTGTTCTGCATCGTACTCTGCATCCTTATAGCGGCGCTCTTTTGTGCTGTCGACCATATATGTCTTGGGCGAAGAGCCGAACATCTGGCTTACAGAAAGGTCGAAGGGACGCTTGCCGTCGGCCTGTTCGAATGCGAAGCGGGCGTCGCCTGTTGTCTCACCGACAACATACATGGGTGCACGTTCGCGCTCTGCAACCTTTCTTACATATTCGATTGCATCTTCCTTGATAAGCAATCCCATACGCTCCTGAGACTCGTTGGCGATAATCTCCTTTGCAGAGAGTGTCTTGTCGCCTACCGGAAGCTTGCTCATATCTATGAGACCTCCGCACTCCTCAACAAGCTCTGAAAGACAGTTAACATGACCTGCCGAACCGTGGTCGTGGATTGAAACTACCGGGTTGGTGTCATCCTCACAGAGTGCACGTACCACGTTGTATGCACGCTTCTGCATTTCAGCATTTGCACGCTGCACAGCATTAAGCTCGATACCCGATGAGTAACGGCCTGTGTCTACAGACGACACTGAACCGCCACCGAGACCGATGCGGTAGTTGTCGCCACCCATCACAATCACCTTGTTGCCCTTTTCGGGAGCACCCTTAAGGCAATCGCGGCGTGTGCCGTAGCCTACACCACCGGCGAGCATTATCACCTTGTCGTATCCATATGTCTCTTCATTCTCCTTGTGCTCGAATGTGAGTACAGAACCGCAGATAAGGGGCTGACCGAATTTGTTACCGAAGTCAGATGCACCGTTCGATGCCTTGATAAGTATCTGCTCGGGTGTCTGGTAGAGCCATTTGCGCACAGGAAGCATCTCCTCCCATTTGCGGTCGTTGTATGTACGGGGGTATGATGTCATATATACGGCTGTACCTGCGATGGGCCATGAGCCTTTACCACCACCCATACGGTCGCGGATTTCTCCACCTGTACCGGTTGATGCGCCGTTGAAAGGCTCCACTGTTGTGGGGAAGTTGTGTGTCTCGGCCTTAAGCGAGATTACTGTCTCGATATCTTTTATTACGAAATAGTCGGGGATTGAATGATCGGCGGGTGCAAACTGCTCTACTACGGGACCCTGCGCAAATGCCACATTGTCCTTGTAAGCGGAGATTATCTTGTTGGGGTTCTCCTGTGTTGTACGCTTGATCATCTGGAAGAGCGACGAGGGCATCTCCTCGCCATCGATGATGAATGTTCCGCCAAATATCTTGTGGCGGCAGTGCTCTGAGTTAATCTGCGCAAAACCGAACACCTCAGAGTCGGTAAGTTTGCGACCGAGCTCGCCCTCTACCTTGTGAAGATACTCTATCTCTTCGGCTGAGAGTGCAAGTCCCTCCTGCTCGTTGTAGCTTTCGAGGTCCTCAATGAATTCTATAGGCTTGGGAGCAATGTCTACTGTGAAGACATCCTGATCGAGACCTTTGTAGAGACGCTGGAGCATGGGGTCGTAGTCGGCATTCTCGTCCTCTACGGCAAAATACTCCTCGATGCGCTGTACGCCCGAAATTCCCATATTCTGGGTAATCTCAACGGCGTTGGTGCTCCACGGAGTAATCATTTCGCGGCGGGGACCGACGAAACAGCCTTCGATTTTCTCGGCATCGACAAGTGATGCTTCGCTGTAGAGCCAGCACAATTTTTCTATATCCTCTTTGTTTAATGCAGTTTCCGTAGCGGTTGCAATGATGCTACGGCTGGAGGTTGTGAAAAAGTAAACCATTTTCTGATGTTTATCTTATGTTATAAATAATTCTTAATCACTCAATTGCCTGCGCACAAATACACGAAAGACAATTTAATTGCAAAATTAAAAAAAAATCTCAGAAACGGCTTGAATTTTACAATAAATATTTCGTATTAGACAAAGAAGAGCACCACCAACGGATTTCCATATAATCCGGGCAGTGCTCACTACTTAACTGCGGGCTGACTATTTTATTGCATTTTTACTCATTATGGCATCATTTATTTCGCGGGTGCAGTCCCCATAGCCACAATTCTGCGCATCACGGAATCTGATAACCGCACTGTCGTAAAATTTTTTCTGCAAGGCGCGACCGTCCTTTTTCCGCAGGTCGTGGAAATTTATCCGGCCAAATTCCATATAATCTTCAGCTACCACATACAATATCCTTGCCATCTTTTTTTGTTGCTCGACTATTTTATTATGTTGCTGCTGTAAACGCAGATAATTTTTTTCGAGTTCTGCATTACGATTAGCAAGTTCATTATTCATTTCATCGATCTTCGCATCCTTCCGCTTTACCTCTTCCTTCAACTTGCGTATCTGATTTTCTTTATCCTCCAACAAAGCCCGCAGATTCCTTGCCATTACGCGATCGGTCGAATCGGCTGCTATCGCCTCAAGAGTGTGTATTTTTTTCTTAAGCATCGATATTCTTTTGTTCAGTTCCTCGGCGTGGCTCATTTTTTTAGTCTCCTGCATATCGGCTATCGGGCCGGTAAGTTCTGCAAGTTCATTGATTGTCGCTCTTATCAATTGTGTCTTCTCGATATTCTGTCTGTTAAGGTCTTCCAACGCCGCTTCGCTTTCCGCACTGGAGAACCCTCCATTTTCGGAATCCGAAGCTCCACAGCCGATTACGGACAAAAGCATCGACATTGCGAGGCTGACACTCATCAAACACTTAAGGCTCATCGACAAACGACATTTTCTTATTCTGCACTTGTTCTTTTCAGTATCCATTTCTTTTGTCCTTTTTTGAATTTTATAACCAGATTCTTATTATTTTCGAAAATAACGCCCTTACCAAGCGTTTCCGATTCAAGCGAGTCGTTTGTAAAAAACCAGAACAAATGGCGTGAATCATACCCTGACGCCGAACAATCGACTATGTATATAGGGTCGTTATACAGCACTAAAGCCGATTGCCATTCGCCATAACCTTCCACCGCCTCTTCGGCAAACACATAACTGCCGGTTATGTTGCGCCCCGCATTGTGCACATCGTATTTGAGTTTCTCTTCTCTGAAGCTCATCAAGTACGACACCAGAACGCCTATCAATATCACCGCAGCAATCAACAACAGCAATATTGGGACATTTATTGATATTTTTCTTAAGTCTATCATACCGAACGTCTTGTAATATCATCAGGCATAGAGTCGGAGACCTCTACATATCCGTTTGCCTCATAACGCGTAAGCATATCTTTCACTTCCAACATTTCGGGCATAGCATTTTTCATCGCCTCAAACAGTTGCAGCAAGCCATTTCCTGCGGCATCCGCACCAATCGACAAACTGCCTAAACTTGGGTCAAGAGCCTTTTCTATCAACTCCCTACTATTGACAATAGTGTTTATCAGTTCTATAAACGGAACAAAGGTTATCATTTTTCTGTCCCGTTCTGTCATAGATTCTATCATCGATGCATTCCGTATATGTGTTTTCTCGTCAATCTCCTTTCTCTGTCTCTCTTTGTTCTTTACTTCGTCATTGTGCTTTTTCTGTTCTTCGCTCAAGTTGCTTTCATGCAATGTCGCAAAAATGGATACAGATTTTATTTCTATTCCGTACTCTTTAAAGCTATCATTTATATCCAGCGTCATTGTCTTGTTGTCCGAATTGCTTATTGTCTGCAAAAAATCATCATTCAACCGTCCCCTCACGACATTTTCTATAGCCGGTACAGAAATTGAAAGTGCCCTATTCTCCCTTACTATAAAATCGTTGCCCAGGTCAACAGTGCAGGCTAATCTTTTCAACAATAATTCGGGGTCGCTGACCTTATATTTCACATCTGAGATTGTAATTACAGGCATACGGTACAATCCATCTTTGCACAACACAGCTTTTGCCGAGCCCTTACCGGCTGCACAGTTTATAACAATACCGAGATTGGAAAGCATAATTTCACCGGTATATACCGAAGAAAAACTGACGTTGTATTCGTTACTAATATAAAAAGCAGGGCGCGCCTGTAATTTCTCGCCTTTTTTGAGCCTTCTGTTTTCGTCAATTCTTTTACCTTGATTAAATGAATTTTCCAACTGATACACGGCTAATTCATCACCATATATCACAATATCACTGCCTAACAGCGCGGTAGACATTTTCTCGGATTCATTACAATAATAAAATTTTACCAAATTTTTACCGTCGTATCTAAATTCAAATTTATCCTTGCATTCCATATTCTGCTCTCTATTTAGTATTGTTTGTAAAAAGCTATTGTTTATTCATAATCCCGCTTACCAGAAGAAGGAGACCTGTTTTTATCCTTGACGTAATTTCTGCATTGCCATGTACTCCTCTTTCACGGCATTCTTCAAGAACTGCACGAGGGTCGCAGTATCGACTTCTTTCAGCCACACGTCCTTTTCCTTCAGTTGCTCAGCCAAATTCATTATGTCTATTTTTCTATAACCATCTTGAATCTTTTTCGCAATTTTCTGTATCAAATTTTTCACTTGTTTGTTTCCGATGGCATAGAATGTCGTCTCTTCGCATATTCCGAGATCTCTTTTCATGTGAGCCATACAACAGAATCTGTATTTCATCAATCGATCTGTATCCGATCGATTGTATTCTCCTATACAATCATCAATGAATCCAAAGCCTCTTGCTGTGGTCTCTTTAATGACTTCGGCCAACTTTATATTTTGAGTATCTTTTGCCCTGCGATAAGAATTTTTGCCCACTGTTCTTATATGCGAATCACATCCGATGCATGGACAATACCTGCAGATGGGGTAAGGTTTTCTCAGATGCGCATACTTCGTCCAGAAGCCACTCATCATTCGTGCAGCCTCTGCATCGGAGACATCCTTCAGGCCGGGGAGCCGCGGAGGGGTCTTCACCTGTATCGGGATTGCGACACGCGTATCCTTCACAAACGCTTCACCCGGTTGCAGTTTACGCAACTTTTCGTGTTTTTCCAATCCTATTATTTCGCCTACATCCTTGTTGCCCAGCTGGAGGTTCATCACTATCTGCGTGTGTGTCTTTGCCATGATGCTGAGAAGTACACTCGCTGTCTGATCGGCAAAGACCATTGAGAGACCATACTTGCGTACTTCATCGAGCATATTCTTTATCATGCCTATTACCGATTTTTGGGCATTATTCGTATTTTCGCCACTCTCCAATGCATTCAGTATACAGTGGGCCTCGTCCATCACAAAGAGCAGGCGGGTGCGGTTATCGTCCATCGGCTGCAGCACAGTCTGTTCTTCCACATAGAGACGTACAAGTTTCAAAAGATATATCAATATTGTACTTTTTACCTCAGATTGCTGCATATACCCCAATTCTACAACTGTAGGACGGGAACATATCCTATCCAACGGTATTTCGGCATATGTGTCGAAATATGGCAGCAGACTCTTTAAGCGGACTTTGGCAGCCGAGAGCATATTGCGGGATTCTCCTACATAATTGAGGCCGTTGAATACCTTTTCGAAGCAAACAATAAAATCAGAGAGATTGAAGACTCTTCCGGGATTGCGCGTTTTTGTAGAGTCGTCCAACCAGCCGAATTTTCTATAGGTATAATCTATTGCGTCGCTCAAGAACAGATTAAGGGGACTGAACAATTGCATTGAGTTACACAAAAGGTCATTCAGTATGCTTTTATAAGACTGCACTGTTATATTGTCTGTCGGCAATGCAAACGGATTGAACATAAACGGGGATATACTGTCGTTTCCCGGTGTAAATAATTGTAGTCCGTCTATCACATGCGTCAATTGGCGGTATTCTGTGCTTATAGGATCGACCACCAAAAAGGGTATCTTGTGTTCCTGCCACACTCCATGCAGCAGGTTCAGCAGAAAAGTCGATTTTCCGGAACCCGATATACCGAGCACCGACAGATGGGAGGTCTTTTCGTGCAGAGGCAATCTGAAGAGTGATTGCCCGTGTCCGCAAATGGCGCCTACAGGCACTCCGCCGGCATTGTCAACCATTCCTTTGGGAAGCAATGGCAATTTCTGGATTTGAGCCACAGTACTTATGCCATAGCCTATACCATCAGGCATGGCTATCAACATTTTCAACGCTCCATCGTCAATGTAAGTCTTAGGAGCTTTACCACTACAAAACAACCTCATTCCAAAGTAATTGGATACCTCTCCATTTAGTGGTTTTTCCGTTGCGGAAGAGCATAGTTGGAGTGTTGAATAGAACACTCGCATCAGATGCGTTCCCGTGGCATTGTCAGGTGCCATGAAAAGCACATCGAAACATATCGCGCCTTTTCGTCTATCAAAGGAGTACATCATAGAGATTCCACAATCCGTGCCTTGCGCTACAGCCGGAAGGAGTTGGGGGATAATCTCATTGCTGACAGAGATTCTCTCTGTTTCATTCAGCACAACAATGCTGCGCCAGGGGGTAGTTGCAAGATTGTCAACGCAGTCACACTGCCTATGTCCGCAGAAGTCGTAACCCATTGCAGTCAACGATATTTTCACATAGTCAAGCAGCGCATCACAGAATCCTGCTGTCGAATAGAGTATTATAAAAATACGTGGTCTGTTCTCATGCACGTGATTGCATTCGCCGTTTCCTGAGGAGATGAGCAATATTTCGATATTTGCATCTACTTTGTTTCCCGAATACGAAAAGATTGTCTTCACGCAATTACTCAGGTCGTCTGTATGCCGTTTAAGCTGTTCTGCATACTCGCAATCGTAATCCGCAAAATCAGGCAAGCCGGTTATTTCCAAAATTCTAAAATCTGCTAACATGCTCAAAATTTTATAACATTACAAGATAACAAAACTTTACAACACTTCATCTTACATCCGTGACATCAATACTCCAGTTCTCTTTGTCCACGACCACTGTTGTCAGCATCAACTAAGTCGTCATCATCGTCGGAACTTTCAGCGAACCAATCTGCACTATCCTCGACATCAGATTTTTGAATTTCATATTCTTCATCATCGAGCAAAGCATTAAGATTTTCAGTATTAGTATCTACTGCATCAACCAAGTCGTCATCATCATCAGGACTTTCTGCGAACCAATCTGCACTATCCTCGACATCAGATTTTTGAATTTCATATTCTTCATCATCGAGCAAGGCATTAAGATTTTCAGTATTAGTATCTACTGCATCAACTAAGTCGTCATCATCGTCGGAACTTTCAGCGAACCAATCTGCACTATCCTCGACGTCAGCTTTTTGAATTTCATATTCTTCATCATCGAGCAAGGCATTAAGATTTTCAGTATTAGTATCCTCATGCGTGGTATCATCATCTTCAAGGACATCATTTGATTTATCATCGCTTCCCATAATTTCAGCCTCTGCTTCGACATAAGCATCCCAACCTTCAGTTGAAGTATGCCTCAATTCCTCCGTGCCGATTACCTCCACGACATCCGTAAAATTATCTTTCAATTCATACTCGTTTCCTCCACCTTCACGATCGGAAGTAGGTTCTACAGTGGTAAAGTCCAACACATTGTCTGTTACTTCACCGGTCGATATATTGATAATGTGACCATCGTCATCAGTATACATCTTGCCTACGGCAACTTCTGAAGCGGTGTTTCTCACAATGTCTCCCGAATCGTTGGTAAAATCCCTCCAGCTAAGCGCCAAGTCCTCTCTGGCAGATATGGGATTTTCGGGACACTTATCCGTAATGAATCCTCCTTCCGCACCACTGTCGCAACCATATACACGATAAACGTCTGTTTCATTTGCCTCTTTTATTTCATTATTGCCGTCTCGATAAAACATAATATCTTTTTATTTAAAGTCAGTAACTGTTAATTAAAAATAGGAAGGCCGTCAGCAGACCAAATGGGAGAATAAATTCATTTCATGCAAATATAATACTTTTAACCGGTTAAACATAAAGATAAATTAAGAAGCTGTTTGAATGCAAAGATATATTGCCATTACGCAGTCTTTTTGCGTAGTTTGAAAAAAATTCCTAATTTTTATTGAAACCTCAACATTTTCCCGAAAAAAAATCGTAAATTCGCATTATCAACAGAGACTACAATGGGAAACTACATAGTATCGGCGCGTAAATACCGCCCGGACACATTCGACACAGTGGTTGCACAGAAAGCGCTGACCACGACACTGAAAAATGCCATACTCACCGGCAAGCTTGCACATGCCTATCTGTTCTGCGGCCCCCGCGGAGTGGGAAAGACCACTTGTGCACGCATATTCGCAAAAACAATCAACTGCGAACACCCTACCGCCGCAGGCGAGCCTTGCAACAGTTGCGAATCGTGCCTCGCATTCAACGAGCAGCGTTCGTTCACCATACATGAACTTGATGCAGCCAGCAACAACTCAGTGGACGATATCAGACAACTGAACGATCTGGTAAGAATCCCGCCACAGGTAGGACGCTACAAAGTGTTCATAATAGACGAGGTGCATATGCTTTCACAAGCGGCATTCAACGCTTTCCTCAAAACATTGGAGGAACCGCCCGCACATGCCATCTTCATCCTCGCCACCACTGAGAAGCACAAGATAATCCCCACGATTCTTTCACGTTGTCAGATATACGATTTCAGCCGCATATCGGGTAGCGACATTATAGAGCACCTGAAAAGCATCGCCGACCGCGAAGGTATCAACAGCGAATATGACGCTCTACGCATAATAGCTCAAAAATCAGACGGTTGCATGCGAGACGCTCTCTCACTGTTCGACCAGATGAGCAGTTTCACACAGGGCAATCTCACATACGAAAAGGTAATCGAAAGCCTCAACATACTCGACTACGACTGCTACTTCAGATTCACCGAGCAGATACTTGCAGCCGAAACGGCACAGTTGCTATTGATGTTCAACAACATACTCGGAAGAGGATTCGAGGGCAACATTTTCATTGCAGGACTCGCATCGCACTTCCGCGACCTTCTCGTAGCCTGCGACAGTGCAACGCACCGTCTGCTCGAATGTGGCGAGGAGTTGCGCAAAAAATACATAGAACAGGCGGCAAAATGCACACCGCGTTTTCTATTCAAGGCCATCAAGTTGTGCACCGACTGCGAAATGAATTTCCGCGCGAGCCGCAACAAAAGGCTGCTTGTGGAACTGACAATAATACAGCTATCGCAAATCAACAGCGAGAACGGCGACGACTCTTCGGGGCGTAGCCCCAAACAGCTTAAACCAATATTCAACAAGATAGCAGCAAGCGAGGGCAACACCCCTCAACAGGCTCCAGCGACAACAACAGTAACAGCGACCGCAGTAAACACACCGCCCCCCGCAGCACAGGAACCGCAAACAGTGAAGCCGACACAAGAAGTACCTCAGCCAACTGTACTTAGCGGACGACCCGATACGCTGAAAAGAGCCGGCGGCAATGGAGCAACCCCATTTGGCGGTATGTTCCGCAGGACGCACACCAACCATTCACAGGAAAAGCCAGCCGAAGAACAGCATAAAGCAATCGGCGCAGCGACAACAGCAGCACCGGAAGCAAAGGCAGCAACTCTTACAAGCGAACAACTGCAGCAAAAATGGATGGAATATGCACTGCGTCTGCCGGAGAACGAGCGCGCACTTGCCGACAGAATGAAGATAATCACTCCCGAAATCATCGGAGAGAATCAGTTTGTAATAAAGGTAGGCAACAGTCTTGTGATGGAGTTTTTCACAAAGGAGATAAAGGCTATCACACAATACATTGAAGATGGGACAAAATGCCGCAACGTCACCATGAAAATAGAGATTGAGGAGCAGCAGGCACGCCGTCGCATTTACGACAGGACCGAGCAGTTCAAGCTGTTGACAGAAAAGAATCCTGCCCTTGAGAAATTGCGCAAGAATCTCAATCTTGATTTTGCATAAGCCACTATAAAAGAGAATGCACCGTGCTTCATCAATGAGCTACGGTGCATTTTTTTCTACATCCCTTTTCGTTTCATTTTTCTGCAATCCTTCGAGCAGTTTTTCAACATCTGCCCGCAGTTTTTTGTACGGTGCCGAATTCTTATAATTAAGGTTTCTGCGCAGCGCCGTCATTATATCGCATTGACTGTTCCTATATGCAGATATTTCATTTGTATACTGCACACGATGATAGGCCAATCTCTGTATCTCATCTTCGCGTGAATGGCGCAAGGAGCGACAGATGGGGTTAAGAATACGCATCACTACACCATCGACCAGATGGTGGCCCTGCATATATAAATATGTATCCTCTTCGGTTACGCCAAGGGTTTTTATGTCGTTTTTAAGTTTTTCGTACTTGCCTTTAAGGTCGGGGCGGCGGCGCGATAGAAGGGCTACATTGTGGTCTACTCTGCCGGCAAGCTGCTTCAAAGCGTGGTCGGGGCGACCTATATTGAATGAGGTAAGGCGCACTATTTCGCAGAATTTAAGCAGCGGCATTGTGGTGAGGTCATGCTCACGATAAAGGAGCACACTCCACACAAATAGCGGGAAGCAGATGCGGGAATAGAGATGCATCAATTGGGCAATGTCTATCAGTTTTGTGTCATTTAGGGTAGACTGCACGCATATCTGATGAAGACTTTCGGCGTAGCACTGATAGTTTTCTATGGCGTATGTGTAGGTGTGGAGTATGTAGGGGTTCTCTATCATATTGCGGGAGGTAGAGGTTGCTCCTTGCAACAGATAGTCGTAGTCGCTGTCGACGCAGGCTATCATATTCTTGCCGAAGGCCTTGCCGAGCATATTCATCATAGCCTGCTTCTTGCCTTTGGAGAGGTTTGAGCGGGCGGGAAGCATCACTTCGAAGTGGTATTTTTCATTTTCGTACTCATCGAAGAGAGCGCGCCAGAAAGAGATGTCGTCGTAGCTTTCCACGTAGGCCACTATGCGGTGCTTGGCACTCTTGGGACGGAGTGCATTTGCCGCAGCAACAAATTCGGAGTTCAAGTATGTTGTAAGTGGTTTGTGCTTCATTGCATCTGCGCGGGCTACAATGTTTAACGAAAAGGTTACTGTGTAATATCTGCTATTTCCGTAACTGCATCTATCCACCCATCCATGATTATTGCAGGAGAGTGGGTGCAGAGGATTATCTGCACATTGGGGTTCAGGGTGCGTATAAGGGTTATCAACCGCTTTTGCCATTCGATGTGCAGTGATATTTCGGGTTCATCCATAAAGAGGACTCCCGGTCTATTGTCCTGCACAAGCGCCGTGAGGAGTATCACAAGCAACTGTTTCTCACCCGAAGAAAGTACGTAAGGGGAAATCCTTTCGCCATACTGCATGAAGTATATTTCGTTGCTGTCGCGGACAATGGTCTTTCCTGTCTCGCTGAACAGTTCGTCTATTAGATCCTGAAAAAGTCTTTTGGGGCGGGAGAGTTCGGCTGCGGCCTTCTGTTCTTCGGGCGATGGGCTTGTGAGCATTGCTATTATGCGGTTGCCTATGTTCAACTGGTAGTTGAGATAGCGGCGTTGCAGCTGGTAGAGTTGCCAGTCGAGTTCGGTGCGCACATTGGCATCGGACATCTTTTCGAGCAATTCGCTGTTGAGTACCGGCCGGTCGATACTACGTATTACATCAAAGTTTATTATAGTAGCATCAGACGGATGGAATATGAAACGTACGCCATCCTCGGGACGGGCGGTGAGCTTGTGGCTTCGCAGTATATCGAGTTGCGATGCGGAGCGGTTGATTATGGTACTTTTACCCAATCCGTTGCTGCCGCTGAGAATATTTACATCGGGACGGAGATTCCACAGGATGTGCTTGCGGTTGTTCCACAGGGAATCAATCTCTATGCTTTGTATGTATTCGGCTTGCTTTTCCATAATCTTACCGGTATTAAGGATAGGTTATTTTTCCATTTCTGCGGGGATGCGGAACGAAGTATAGAGCTGCAACAATGCGCCAACAGTCATCGCAACTATCCATTCGTTACGGTGGTGGGTAAACATGAGCACTCCTGCCGCTATCAGCGCCAATGAGCCTATTGTCTGCATGGTTACAAGACGACGCACAACAAAGGTCTTGCCCTTTACCCTGCCGAGGAACTGCATTATGGCGAACAGTACAGCGCCTGCAGTATAGAGGTAAGATGCCTCGTTGCTTAAAGTCATTTTCAGCATTGCGCCTGCCAACAGCATTATGGCTCCTGCCATTGTCAATATTCCGCGTATTTTCATTGTCTCTTGCTTTATCAGTCGTCAAATATAAATATCTCTTCGCCCTCCTTGTGCATCTTGTACCTGTCGCGTGCTATCTTTTCCATATATACAGGATCGGCATTGAGTTCGTCAAGTTTGCGCGAGAGAACATCGTACTCTTCGAGCAGGTCGGACTTTTGGGATTCAAGGGACATTATCTCTCTTCGGTTCTGTATGTGCTTCATCATATTGTTTTCGTCAAGAAAGACGATTATTATGAGGAAGGCAATTGTTACAAAGAGGTATTTATGCCTGAATATCCATATTTTAAGCTGTTCTATACTGTCGTTCATATTGAAAAGAAACTTTAGGGTGTGTTCAACGGACAAGAGGAATGCATCTTTGTCGTTACGACAAAGATAGTATAAAATTTTGGATATATGGGATTTTTAGAAAATATTGTAAGAAGAGAGAATAAAGTCTTTAAGGTCTTTAAAGTCCTTAGGGGCCTTAAAGACCTTAAAGACTCTAAAGACCCTAAAGACCTTAGCCCTAACTGTTCTACATGAACTCGTCGCCGAACTTCATGCGGGCATCATTGAGGAATTTTCTTATATCTCCCTCTTTACCCTTTTTACATACAAGAAGTACATTTCCGGCATCGGCAATGAGGAGGTCTTCGACATCCTGCATTATTATCAGTTTATCCTTGGGAAGAACCACTACGTTGTTGCGGCTGTTGTATGAGATTGTGCGTGTCTTTACAATCACATTACCGTCGCGGTCTTTAGGGATTGTCGTGTAGAGAGAATCCCATGTTCCGAGGTCGGTCCAACCGAATTTTCCTATCTGCAAATACACATTGTCGGCCTTTTCCATCACCGCATAGTCCATTGATACATTTGGGAAGGAGGTATAGGCGCTGTATATACGCTTGCGGCGTTCGTCCCTGTCGGGATGCTCTTTGAAGAGATGTTCGAGTGTACCCATCATCTCCGGAAGCATTTCTGTCATTGTATCTATTATGGTCTGTACGTTCCATATATATATACCTGAGTTCCAGTAGAATTCGCCACTCTCCATGAATATTTCGGCAAATTCGCGGATGGGTTTCTCTGTAAATGTGCGGACTTTATGGAATGTGCCATTTTCGGAGGGCTCAAGCTCCGCTTCGGCCTGTATGTATCCGTATCTTGTTTCGGGACAGGTGGGTTTGATGCCTACCACTACCAGCTTTTTGTTTTTCCCCACAAAGTCGAGGCCATGGTTGACAGTCTCCACGAACATATTTTCATCGAGTATCAACTGGTCGGACTGCGCGACAACTATATTGGCATTTGCATTCAGGTTGCGCACATGACAGGCAGCGTAGGCTATACTGGGTGCAGTGCCACGATAGGTGGGCTCGTGCAGTATCTGCTCCGATGATATTTCGGGGAGCTGCTCCTTTACAAGGTCGGAGTAGTCGCTATTGGTGGATACTATTATATTCTGCCGCGGAACAATGCGGCTGTATCGGTCGAATGTCTGTTGCAAAAGTGTTCTGCCACACCCCAATAGATCGTGGAACTGCTTGGGGTAGTTCTTCTTGCTCAATGGCCACAGACGGCTTCCTATACCTCCGGCCATTATCACACAATACCTGTTATTATCCATCTTTTAGCGTATATGTTTGCCCGCCTGTATAAGCAGGCGGGCAAGGTTATTCAAGGGAGATTCTTAGAATTCTGCGTTGTTGGGGGTACGGGGGAAAGGTATAACATCGCGGATGTTTGACATACCCGTAACGAAGAGGAGGAGACGCTCGAAGCCGAGTCCGAAGCCTGAGTGGGGGCATGAACCGTAGCGGCGTGTGTCGAGGTACCACCACATATCCTTCATGGGGATTCCGAGTTCCTCAATGCGAGTGAGCAATTTGTTATAGTCAGCCTCACGCTCGGAACCACCGATGATTTCACCAATTTTGGGGAAGAGCACGTCCATTGCGCGTACAGTCTTTCCATCCTCGTTCTGCTTCATGTAGAAGGCTTTTATCTCTTTGGGATAATCGGTGAGGATTACAGGACGTTTGAAGTGATGCTCGACGAGGTATCTCTCGTGCTCTGAAGCAAGGTCTACACCCCAATATACGGGGAATTCGAACTTGTGTCCGTCTGCTACTGCCTTTTCGAGTATTTCGATACCCTCTGTGTACTTAAGGCGTACAAACTCTGTATTCACGATTGAACGCAGACGCTCGATAAGTTCCTTGTCTATCATATCATTAAGGAACTTGATATCATCCATACAGTTGTCAAGCGCCCATGATACGCAATATTTTATAAACTCCTCGGCGAGATCCATGTTGTCGACAATGTCGTTGAAGGCAACTTCGGGCTCAATCATCCAAAACTCCGCGAGGTGGCGGGGTGTGTTTGAATTTTCGGCACGGAATGTGGGACCGAATGTGTAGATGGCGCCAAGTGCTGTCGCTGCAAGTTCGCCTTCGAGCTGTCCTGATACGGTGAGGCTTGCCTGCTTGCCGAAGAAGTCGTCGTCGTATTTAATAGAACCGTTCTCGTCTTTCTTAAGGTCGTAGAGGTTCATGGTTGTTACCTGGAACATCTGTCCTGCACCCTCACAGTCTGATGCTGTGATGATGGGTGTGTGGAAGTAGTAGAAGCCCTTGTCGTGGAAGAACTTGTGGATGGCGTATGCCATGTTGTGGCGTATGCGGAAGATGGCACCGAAAGTGTTGGTGCGGGGACGGAGGTGCGCTACCGAGCGCATGAATTCCATTGTCTGGCCCTTCTTCTGCAAGGGGTAGGTGTTGTCGCATTCGCCAAGTATTTCGATGGTTGCAGCCTGTATTTCAACACTCTGACCACCGCCGATTGATTCTACGAGTGTACCGTTTACTGAAAGGCAGGTACCGGTAGATATTTTCTTTACAAGTTCTTCGTCGATTTTTTCAAGATCGATTACTATCTGTACGTTCTTTATAGTGGAGCCGTCGTTGAGGGCAACGAATGCAACCTGCTTGCTGCCGCGGCGGGTTCTCACCCAGCCTTTTACGTTTACTTCGGCACCGTATGTGGTGAGACCGAGAAGGTCTGAGATTTTTGTTCGTTTAATCGTTTCCATCTGTTGTTTGTTTTAGGCCGGCACCGTCCGTAGAATAGCGCCGGCCATAATATAAGGGGTTATTTGTTTATTATTCGTATGCACCCATGCGCAACATGTTCACCTCTTTTTCTGTAAGGTAACGCCAGTCGCCGCGTTTGAGGTTCTTTTTTGTGAGTCCGGCAAAGAGCACACGGTCGAGTTTCACAACCTTGTAGCCGAGGTGCTCCATCATGCGGCGCACGATGCGGTTTTTGCCCGAGTGTATCTCCAGACCTATCTGTGAACGGTCGGCATCGTTGACATATGTAACTTCGTCGGCGTATGCCTTGCCATCTTCGAGGTCGAGACCATTGACGAGAAGTGTCATGTCAGACATTGCCACATTCTTGTCACAGTAGACATGGTAGATTTTCTTTTTCAAGAACTTGGGGTGTGTCAACTTTGAGGCAAGGTCGCCGTCGTTGGTCAACAGGAGTACGCCTGTGGTATTACGGTCGAGACGGCCTACGGGATAGATGCGCTCCTTGCAGGCTCCGCGCAGACAGTCGAGTACGGTCTTGCGCTCCTGAGGATCGTCTACGGTTGTTACGCAGTCTTTGGGCTTATTGAGCAGGATGTAGACTTTGCGTTCGGGGTTTATGCGTTCGCCGTTGAAACGGACATCGTCATTACGGGTTATTTTGGTACCGAGTTCTGTTACAATGGCGCCGTTTACGGTTACAAGACCTGCCTGTATGAAGTTGTCGGCTTCGCGGCGTGAGCATACACCGGCATTGGCAAGATATTTGTTAAGACGCATAGGTGCATCGGGGTCGGCAAGGGCCTCCTTGTACTCGATGCGTTTTTTCTTGCTGTACTTTGCTGATGCGTCATAATTGCCGCGCTGTGAGTATGCGGGCTTTCTGTCGCTGCCATGACCGTTGTATCTTTCGGTACGGGGTGCGCCGTTTCCGTCGCGATAGGGACGGGCGCCGTTGTTCTGCTCCGATTCACGGGCATTGTTGAAGCGGGGGCGACGATCATTCTGCTCATCACCAAAGCGTCCGCGGTTGTTGCGGCTGTTGCCATAACGGTCGTTGTCGCGATTGCTTCCATAACGGTCATTGTCGCGATTGCTTCCGTAACGGTCATTGTCGCGGTTGTTGCGGTTGTTGAAGCGGAAACGATTGCCGCTCTCTTCGCTGTTGCCGCCAAAATCTTCTTTTCCACCATAGCGGTTGCCACGCTGGCCGGGGCGTCTGCCACCCTCGGTCTCGTTGTTACGATTGTAGGAACGTCCTCTGTCGTTTCTGCTCGAAGAGTTGTTCTTGTCGAATCGTTTGTCTCTGTAATTGTTCATCATTATCTATTTTACGAACCTCACGGTCCATGTTATTCATTGTTGTCTTACACTCCTGTATATGTATGGGGAGTGATACTGCGGAGTTCCTCCTTTACGCTATCCGACACGTCGAGTCCTTCGATAAATTCGAGGAGAGATTCACGGGTAATCTTGCTGTTGGTACGTGTGAGTGCCTTGAGCGCCTCGTAAGGATTGGGGTAGCTTTCGCGGCGAAGGATTGTCTGTATACCCTCGGCGCATACACTCCACATATTGTCAAGCTCATCGTAGATTGCTGTCTCATTGAGCAGGAGCTTGCGCAAACCAACCATTGTGCTCTTGATTGCGATGATGATGTGTCCGAAAGGAACACCTACATTACGAAGCACGGTCGAGTCGGTAAGGTCACGCTGCAGACGTGAGATGGGAAGTTTGGTAGCAAGGTGAGCGAGGATGGCATTTGCTATACCCAGGTTGCCTTCGCTGTTCTCAAAGTCGATGGGGTTGACCTTATGGGGCATTGCGCTTGAACCTACTTCGCCTGCCTTTATCTTCTGCTTGAAGAACTCCATTGAGATATACTGCCAGAAGTCTCTGTCCATATCTATGATGATGGTGTTGATGCGTGCGAGAGCATCGAAGAGGGCAGCCATATTGTCGTAGTTGGAAATCTGTGTGGTGTACTGTTCACGCTGAAGTCCGAGCTTTTCGCTGACGAACTTGTTTCCGAACTCCTTCCAGTCGATTGAGGGATAAGCAACATGGTGTGCATTGAAGTTACCTGTTGCACCACCGAATTTTGCGGAGATAGTGCAACGCTTAAGTTCCTGCAACTGTGTCTCCAGACGATACACGAATACCATAACCTCTTTACCCAATCGTGTAGGCGAAGCGGGCTGTCCGTGTGTGCGAGCAAGCAATGCAATATCTTTCCATGCCTCGGCATACTCCTTGAGTATCGCGAGCATTTCGTCAATCACAGGATAGTAAACCTCTTCGAGTGCAGCCTTCACTGTGCAGGGGATTGAGGTATTGTTGATATCCTGCGATGTGAGACCGAAGTGTATAAATTCCTTGTATGCGTCAAGTCCGCCGATTGCATCGAAACGCTCCTTGATGAAGTATTCTACAGCCTTAACATCGTGGTTGGTAACCTTTTCAATATCTTTGATGCGTGTTGCGTCCTCTACGGTGAATTCGCTGTATATCTTGCGGAATTCAGGGAAAAGTGATGCATCCACCCCTTTAAGCTGGGGCAAGGGAAGCTCGCATAATGCTATGAAATACTCAATCTCTACGAATACGCGATATTTCATAAGCGCATACTCCGAGAAATAGTTTGCCAAAGACTCTGTTTTACCCCTATATCTGCCGTCTATAGGTGAAATTGCTGTTAGAATGTTAAGTTTCATTATTTGTGAGTATAAAATTTAGTCCTGATTTTTATAAATTTATTTTATAAGGTAAACCCCATAAAAAAATCGGGTACAAAAATAGCACTTTTTACCCATAAACACATTATAATAAGGAAAAGTTTATTTAAAAATAGAAGATTTTTAATGCAAACAGCGAAGATGAGGCGTATAAAAACAAAAAGAGCCTGCTTTCGGCAGACTTCTTATCGGTGGGCGTTGACGGATTCGAACCGCCGACCCTCTGCTTGTAAGGCAGATGCTCTGAACCAGCTGAGCTAAACGCCCGATTTACGGTTGCATTTGAGGAGAGTGGGCGTTGACGGATTCGAACCGCCGACCCTCTGCTTGTAAGGCAGATGCTCTGAACCAGCTGAGCTAAACGCCCCTTCAGTAGGGCTCAACCCTCAATTGCGATGCAAAGGTAATGCTTATTTTTACATCCACCAAATATTTTCGCAATTATTTTTCATAAAAGCGCAAAAAAAGTTATCTTTGCAGAAAATTACAGCGATTTTCAACCTCTGAAAGCCGCAACACACAAAAAAAAGAAGAATATTAACAAAGCAAAAAATATAAATACAATATGGAAACAGTAGTGAGCGGCATCCGCCCCACCGGCAACCTGCACTTGGGAAATTATTTTGGAGCAGTAACAAACTTTGTAAAGATGCAGGAGGACTACAACTGCCTCTTCTTCATCGCCGATTGGCACTCATTGACTACCCACCCAAAACCCGAAGACATCCGCAAGAGCGCATACACTATCCTTGCCGAGTATCTCGCATGCGGCATCGACCCCGAAAAATCGACCATATACATACAGAGCGATGTAAAGGAGGTGCTTGAGCTCTACCTTTATCTCAATATGAACGCATACCTCGGCGAACTTGAGCGCGTAACATCATTCAAGGAGAAGGCACGCAAACAGCCCGACAACGTAAATGCCGGACTGCTCACCTACCCCACCCTGATGGCCGCAGACATTCTTATCCACAAAGCTGTAAAGGTACCCGTATACTACATAAACATC
>JAFYLO010000047.1 GCA_017557045.1 Bacteroidaceae bacterium
ACGGGCCTTTTGAAGTCAAACTCAGGCAAGCCCTGCGGAACATATTCGGGCAACGAACCGCCCTCGATGTGAAACAGATAGACATTACCTTCGGCATCCCATCGCGCAGTACGGCCATTGCGATGAATATAGCTCTCTTCGTTAACGGGACGCTGATAATGGAGAACGTGCCGGACATCGGGAATATCGAGTCCACGCGATGCAACATCCGTACAGACAAGCACCACAGCACAACCGCTCCTGAATTTGTACAGTGCAAGTTCGCGCTGTTTCTGCTCCATTCCTCCGTGATAAGCAACCACAGAAATTCCCTTCTTTTTCAGGAAAGCATATACATCGTCAACCATTTCGCGGAAATTGCAGAATACAATGGCCGCCTCGCCATGCAACAGCATGAGCATAGTAGAGAGAGCATCAAGACGCCTCTCCTGAGTGCTCTTGACAACATAAAAAGCTGTTCGCTGCTGAGGTTTTTCGGCAACATCGGTAAAATCAATCTTCACACATGCATCCGGCTCAACAAACGCCGAAAGTTCATCAGAGTCGGTAGCCGAAAAGAGCATATTACGTTCAACAAAGGGCATACTCTTCTGAAGATTCTCCATCTCCTCGCGGAAGCCAAGCTCCAAAGACTTGTCAAATTCATCGAGTATAAGCACCCTTATGCTGTCGCAACAGAATGTGCCGCGTGCTATATGGTCGTTCAATCGTCCCGGAGTAGCAATAATAATAGGAGGCACCGCACCCTTGATCTGTGCAGCCTCCTCGCTCGCAGGCCGCCCGCCATGCAGACAGACTGCTTTTATACCGGTAGACATCTTCTTCCATACATCGGCTACCTGTCGCGCAAGTTCGCGTGTGGGTAGAACCACTACCGCCTGAACCTCGTCGCGTGTGCCATCCAGCATCTCCAGCATAGGCAACAGAAAGGCAAGTGTCTTTCCCGTACCTGTAGGAGAAAGCGCAACAATATCTCCACCCTCACGAAACTGCTTGAGCACCGCCTGCTGCATATTGTTAAGTTCATCAATCGACAACGCCGCAAGCGCAGCACTCTGTTTAGGACTCAATTCCACTATATTATTTTCCTCCATTATATATACCTTTCAAAATGAATTTGCAAAGATAGTGAAAGGCGAGAGAAGAAAAAGCAAGTTTACTTGATTTTTATTCCGAGCCGCATCCTATCTTAGAGGTTTAACTCAAAATAGTGAAAGGCGAGAGAAGAAAAAGCAAGTTTACTTGATTTTTTATTCCGAGCCGCATCCTATCTTAGAGGTTTACCTCAAAATAGTGAAAGGCGAGAGAAGAAAAAGCAAGTTTACTTGTTTTTTATTCCGAGCTGCATCCTATCTTAGAGGTTTACCTCAAAATAGTGAAAGAGCAATACGAAAGCAATGTAAACCCAAAAGAAAAAAGAGGCAGTTTAAATACCACCTCTCCTAAACTTTAAACCTCAGGCAATCATCTTCTCGCGCTTGAGATAAGCAATTATAGCCTCCTCAATCAGTCTGTGCCCCTCCTCATTGGGGTGAATACCATCCTCGCAAAGATAATCGCTGTAATTCCTACGCTCAAGAAACACCGAAGTAATATCAATCACCGGCGTGTGCGTGAGCACTCCCAAACGCATCACCTCCATATTATATCTCTCGTGCCAACGGTCGATATTAAGCACAGAGCCATGCAACCACTTGAGAATATTCTCGCCATTAAGTCCGCGCGAAAGAAATTTGAAATACCTCACAGGATCCAGCACAGGCAAAGTAAACAGCACAGGACGCACACCCATTGCCTTGACTGTAGAAATAAGTTCATGGTATTTTTCTCCAAACTGGTCGATGGGAACATTAGGCTGATGGAAATCATCGGGACGGCTGGAAATTTCAGCCCAATTATAATCGCAATCGTTCCCACCATACTCAAAAAGCACATAGTCAGCCGCCTTTATTCTATCGGCGTGTCTCTGCACAAACTTCATGCCATGAGTAACCCTGCCGCCGAACCGCGCATAATTTTCAAGTTCTATACCCAAACTTCTGCGGCAGCGGGCAGCAAAGCCCATATCACTGATTTTATATTTTATACTATCCTCGGGAGAATGCTCCTTGTCAACCACAATGCCCTTCATGACCGAATCACCAAAGAGGCACACATTTTTCACTGCACCATTTATCGCAAATTCCATATCTATTATTGTTTTTTACTTTTACGCCGCAAAAGTATGCACAGAAGCAACATAAGCAAAAAAACAAGAGACTACACACCGGAATAGTGGCCAAACAACATATTTGTGGGTAAAATCCGTTTATATGGGGTGAAATTTGCAACTATATATGGTACTCAAAGATACAAAAACACCTTTCACCCGCCCCGAATAATAGGCTGGTGAAAGGTGTATGTCAGTAAAAATTCAGCTTACCACATCCCTGATAAGCACAAGGTCGCTGAAAGCGATACCCTTTGCAAGCAATACCTTCCTATCGCCAAGGAGAGCATCGGAAAATTCATCAGAATCCTTGCACAACGTAAAGGCATTCCTGTAATACCCTATTGCCTTGACACTGTCACCGCAGACAAGTTCCACATGACCGGCATTCAACCAATCCTGCATGATTCGTTCGGGCGAAGCAAGCAACTTTTCGTAATACTTGCGTGCACGTTCGTAATTGTCTGTAACGAAAGAGTACCAGGCTATAGCCCTAAGACATCTGTGCGACTGAGCATCAAGATACTCCACCTTGAAGAAACGCTGGAAAGCCTCGTCATACCTCTTAAGCGCAGCAAGCAGTTCGCCTGTCTGCATCAGTATGGTACAATTTTCGGGAGCCAATTTTTCGGCCTGTAAGTAATAAGGCAAAGCAGCCTTTGAATTACGGTTCATTCTGTAACATTGGGCAATATGCCGCACAGTCCACAAAGAATCGGGAGCCACGACATCGGCCTTCAGGTAATATTCAAGCGCCTCGCCATACTCGGCAGCCTTCTGCTTGCAATATCCCATCTTCTGATAGAAGAGTGCATCACACTCCTGTTTCAAAGCACCTTTCTCTATGTCGCGTCCCACTGCAAAAGCCTCGGAATAATACTCCTTCTGAACAAGATAATTGAAAATATCCATCCAAAATTCAGACCTGCGCAAATGTGCACCCAACGATTCATCATCAAGCAGATTAAGCGAAAGTGTAAACGGGTCTACAAAATCCTTTTTGAAAGAGGCGAGTTTAAAGAACCTGTAAAGATCCTGGATATATCTGTTGCTCATCAGCTCCTCTTCGACCTTTCGAGGAATTTCGGGGTTAATCATAGCAGCATCAACATTCTGCCCTTCCATCTGTTGCATAAGCATGGAGCGCTGCTCCTCAGGCACCTGCTGCACAGTAAATGCAAAAGAATACTTGTCGCTGTTACAGAAGAACTTCGAATCGAACAGATTCCTCAGCACCAAACGTCCCGTAGCCTCTCCCTCGCCTGCAAACATAGCAGAGACTGCCGAATTGTTCATATCGAACGGACGGAACCAATTGGCCATTTCGTTGAAGAAAGGATAATGCTTCAACTGCGAGAAAGTGCTCATATAGACATCGGCACCCTCAATCTGCCACTGCGCCATTTCGTCCAGTTTGCTCTTGATCTCATCCTTTTTAACCCACGACTCCCATTCGGGATTCATACCTTCCTGTTCAAACTCCTTTTCAAGGTCTACACCCAGTTTCACATTGCGGAGGTTAGGGTTCTTGAGCATTGCCGGAATAATCTCCTCGCGCATCTTACGGTCAATCTTCTGTGTCTCGCGACTGCGAAGAAGCTGCATCTGCACATTGAACAGCCGTGTGCCAAAGGATGGAATCTCTCCAAGCAGTTCCAATCGGCTTTTCAACTCAGGATAATACTCTATCCTGTAACTGTTCATGAACGTAACAATTGCAAGCCCAACCAATGCCCTCAGCGACACCACTGCATCCTCGTTGGCACATGCCGAACAGAGCAGAAGAGCCTTCTGCGGATCAAAGATTTTCATCAGTCCCAATGTTACGGCACTCACAAACATAGCCTTATCATTGATGTCCGTCTCAATATCGGACAAGAAATTTTCAGCTTCGGCAAGTTCGCCACTGCTCCACGCCCCTCTGCTGAATATATACATGAACATCTCGTTCGATGCCTCTTCGTGCTTGCGTGCAAGTTCCCTTGCCGATGAGGCATCGCAATCGGGCATCATATTCATCACAGCCCTGTTGACAGAATATTCACGCAATCGGGTGTGATACACCCCGAGACGCTTCTCTTCCTTGAACTTGCGACGCATCTGACAATATACACTTACAGAGCGCTCCGAGAGGCGGGCTGCCGCAATTTCGTCGTTAAGCAGGAACATCTTACCTATAAATTCATTGTGAAGCGAAGCACGGTTGGCATCGGCAACACCCTTGCCCATATATTCGAGCATATAACCGTACACCCTCTGAATCTCAATGAAACGGTCGCGCAAATCCCAATTGCCGAGAGAATCAATCTCCTCGGACAGCAATCCGATAGCCTGTTTCAGCCTCTTGTCGCGCAATAACATTCCTGCCTTTCGCTGTATTTCATTTATACGTTTCTCTTCCATCGTATTTTTAGAGAGATTCTTTTACATTCTAAAACGGCATTTCATCGGTGGGCTTGGGAGGCAGAATATCCATCTGACTCACCGGTGCCCCATCGGTAATATAATCGGGAAGCGGCGGCAATGGCGCACCCGGCTCTTCGGGCAACGGTTGTGCTGCATTCAGACGAGAGGTCCTCACCATGGGAGCATCTCCAACCGGAGCATCCACAAGCGATTCATCGTCAAGGTTCATGAAGCGTGCAAATTCGCCACGGAACGCCAGACGGACATCACCGATGGCACCGTTTCGATGCTTGGCAATGATAATCTCAGCCTTTTTGCGCCAATCAAAATCGCCATCCTTATAAATGTGGAAGTATTCGGGACGGTTCACAAAGAGTACGATATCGGCATCCTGCTCGATGGCTCCCGACTCGCGAAGGTCGCTAAGTTGCGGACGCTTACCCTCGACGCCTTCACGTCCCTCAAGGTTACGGTTCAACTGACTGAGCGCCATGATGGGAATATTGAGTTCCTTTGCAAGACCTTTGAGCGCACGCGAAATGGTACTGATTTCCTCCTGACGGCTACCCTTGCCCACATTGGCACTCATCAACTGCAAGTAGTCGATGAATATCATCCTCACGCCATGCTCGCGCACCATTCGTCGGGCTTTTGTACGAAGTTCGAAAACCGACAACTGAGGCGTATCGTCAATATAAAGAGGAGCATTTTCCAATGCAGTAATCTTGCTGTCGAGCTGTCCCCATTCATATTTTTCGAGCCTTCCGCTCTTGATCTTGTCACCGGGAATCTGACACACGTTGCTGATGAGACGCTGTACCAACTGCACATTTCCCATCTCAAGAGAGAACATTCCCACCGGGATTCTCTGGTCTACTGCCATGTTGCGTATCATGGAGAGCGCAAAAGCTGTCTTACCCATAGCAGGACGCGCAGCAAGGATTATAAGGTCGGTATTCTGCCATCCGGCAGTAATCTTGTCAAGAGCATGATAACCGCTGCTGATACCGCTGATACCGCTGGTGTTCTTCGAAGCTGTCTGTATGTTGGTATATGCCTCCTTGATGACAGGGTTTATCTGCGTAAAGTCCCTCTTCATGTTGTGGCGCGAAATATCGAAAAGTTCCGCCTCGGCACGTTGCATAAGCTCCTCTACATCAACAGTCTCGTCAAAAGCATCAGTCTGTGTCTTGCTTGTGAATGTGATAAGGTCGCGTGCAAGTTTCTTTTGCGCAATGATACGCGCATGATACTCGATATTCACCGACGAAACCACGCGGCTCGTAAGCTCGGTAACATAGAATGGACCGCCCACCTCTTCGAGCGTACCCTTGCGGCGCAAATAGTCGGTTACCGTAAGAATATCAATCGGACGGTCGTTCAGATCCATCTCCCTGATGGCATCGAATATAAGTTGATGGCGCTTGTCGTAGAACGACTCGGCACGCAGCATATCACCCAAACGGCCGATAGCATCGCTGTCGACCATAAGCGCACCAAGCACAGCAACCTCAAGTTCCAATGCCTGAGGCTGTAAATGACCATACTCATTGACCAAAGGAGCAACAGCAGCCTGCTTACTACGCGGCTTACGTTTAGGGGTATTTGTCTCTTCCATTATATTATATTATATATTGTATAAGCTGTATCAGATAAAAAACAGCTCCTTTCGGGGCTGCACATAACAGTGCAAAAATACGACTAAGCAAGCGCAAAACAAAATAAACTCCTCTGTTTTTTTGTGATTGCAGCAGTTTAATGTTAACTTTGTTCCTGAATAAATATAATAATATGGTAACATTTCCCAACGCAAAAATAAATCTCGGCCTTAACATCGTCGAGAAACGCCCCGACGGCTATCACAATCTCGAAACACTCTTCTACCCTATTGCAATAGAAGATGTACTTGAAGCAACACCCCGAAGCGCTGATGCCGACGGCAACTACTCGATAACAATGTATAATGCCCCCTTCGAGGGCAAGAGCGAGGACAATCTTGTAATCAAGGCATACAATGCCCTTGCAGCCGACTTCACCCTTCCAAAGCTGGACTTTTATCTCCGCAAGAACATCCCCACCGGAGCAGGCTTGGGCGGCGGCTCGGCAGATGCCGCATATGCTCTTAAAATGATCAACGAAATGGCATCGCTCTCACTAAGCGACGACGAACTTGAAAAGTATGCGGCACGCATCGGAGCCGACTGTGCATTCTTCGTGCGCAACAGTCCGGCATTTGCCACAGGAATAGGAAACATACTCACACCGGCAGAATGTTCATTGGCCGGCTACTGCCTTGTTCTCGTGAAGCCCGATGTACACATATCCACTAAGGATGCATACGCGCATGTAACACCCGAAAAGCCCTCTGTCAGCATCACTGAAATTGTAAAAAGACCGGTTGCCGAGTGGCGCGATCTGCTGAAGAACGATTTCGAAAAAAGCGTATTTGTAAAATACCCCGAAATTGCAGAAATCAAGGAGAAGCTCTACTCCTTAGGTGCCGAATATGCCTCAATGTCAGGTTCAGGTTCATCATTCTTCGGTATATTCAAGAAGCAGCAGGATGCAAATGTTATAGAAGATACATTCGATGGATGCTTCTGCAAAGTGATTGAACTGAAGTAAGAGCAACAAAATAGATATAGCCCCCAAAAGTCGCATGACTTTTGGGGGCTATCATTATATATACAGATTCAATTATCTGCCACCGGCGGGAAGATAATCTTCCCAGAATTTCTCGCGTACCATCTGCAGGTGCTGCGATGTACCCTCGCGCTCATATATACCATGCGAACGGTTGGGATAAGCCATCATGTGGAACATCTTCTTATGCTTCACAAGTTCATCTACAAGAAGTTCAAGATTCTGATAGTGAACATTGTCATCACCTGTACCATGAATGAGCATAAGGTTACCCTTAAGATTCTTTGCATACTTCACAGGAGCAGTCTCCTCGTAACCCTCAGGGTTGTTCTGCGGAGTATTCATATATCTCTCTTGATATACGCTATCGTAAAGTTTCTGATGCGAAATGAATGCAATTGCAATACCTGTCTTGAATATTTCGGGGTATCGGAACATACACTGCAATGTGGTCGAACCACCACCGCTCCATCCTGTTATACCGATGCGCTCCATGTCGATGAAGGGGAACATCTCACCCATCTTCTTTATACCTGCAGCCTGGTCGGCAGAGTTATGTATTCCAATCTGTTTGTAGATACACTTTCTCCACTCGCGGCCACGGGGAACATTGGCACCACGGTTCTCGATGCTTACCATAATGTAGCCCTTGTCAGCCTGATTGTGGGCAGCAATATCGCCACCTGTCCAGTTATCCTGTACGGTTGAACCTGCGGGCTCGCCATAAACATCGATGATTACGGGATACTTCTTTGAGGGATCGAAATCCTTGGGCTTGATCATATAAGCATCGAGTGTGATGTAACCGAGGTCGAGCTTGATGAATTCCTTAGGAGTAAGATTAAGTTTGTTGAATCTCTCCTGCGCCTCAACATTGTCCTGAATAACGCGTACCACCTTTGCTTCGGGGAACTTCTCCATTGTTACGATGGGAGCTGTTGTAGAGCTTCCGAATGTGTGGATAGCCCATTTGCCTGTAGGCGACATATTGTAGCTGTGCTGTCCCTGCTGCGATACGGGGCTCATAAGTTCGGGCTTGCCCTTGCCATTGAGTTTTGAACGGTAGAGGTAGCGCTGTGTGTAGTTGGTCATTGTGGTTATATAGTAAACATAACCCTTCTGCTTGTCAATTCCCACCTGACGCACGATGTCGAATTCGCCGTTGGTGATGGGCTTGATCTCCTTACCGTCGGCACGTACAAAGTAAAGCTGACGCCATCCGCTGCGGTCGCTCTCCCATGTGAAATACTCGTTGTTCTTCGACCACTGGATATTGTCGTTGGTGTTGAGCCATGCCTCATCCTTGTCTTCGAAGATGTTTTCGAGTTTAGAGTTGTCAATGTCTGCAATCCACACCTTGTTGGTATTCTGAGGACGGTTAAGCTGCTGGATGAACAGTTTGTTTGTACCGGGCACAAACTCCATGCGGGGAATATAGTTGTTGCGGGGATCGCCGGGGATTGCAATCCACTGTGTGGCACCGCCTTCGGCCGAAACGTAACCAACCTTAACAGCCGAGTTTGTGGTTCCTGCCTTGGGATAGGGAAGGGGAATAGGCTCGGCATAGATTGAGTCGATGTTGTTTATCATATAGAATGTACCTGTACCGCGTGTATCTGACTGCCAATAAGCAATATACTTGCTGTCGGGACTCCAACGGAATCCGTCGCGGCAGTAGAACTCCTCCTCATACACCCAGTCGAATGTTCCGTTTACAATGTAATCGCATCCGTCGCTGGTGAGTGTAGTGGTTTTTCCGGTCTCCACATCCTCCACATAAATATTGTTCAAAGAAACGTAAGCAACCTTCTTGCCGTCGGGCGAGAATTTCGCAAACATCAATGTCGACTCAGGTTTATCCTTACCAATTTGGCGAAGATTGCCGTTTGTAAGATCAAGCACCCAGTAGTCGCCACGGGTATTGTAGCGCCATACACGCTTGGTATTGTTGAAGATAAGGATTTTGCTGTTATCCTCTGACCATTGGAAAGAGCTTACACCGATTGGCTTGCCTGTTGCCTTGTCGATAAACTTCTCGGCAGGGATAAGCACACTGCGTGCATCGTCCTTGGCCTCGTAGCGGACAACATCGTTGGCACCCACCTTGCTGTTCCACTCAAGAGTGCTGTAACCTTCACCATCCTTCAGCCATGTGATAGGGCCGAGGACTCTCTTCTTCTTTGCACGTCCTGTTATCTCGTCAACATCGTTGCTTTGCGCAAAGCAAGGCGACAGCGCGAAGCAAAGTAACAGAGCGTTGATTAGTAATTTTGTAAGTTTCATGTTTATTTAAATTTAAAATATCATTCCATTTTGCGAAGATAACATAAAGTGCGTTAAATGCCAAATAGTTCTGAATTATTACAACAAAAAAAAGGAACCAACCATGAGATTGATTCCTTCTGTACAATAGCGTATCAGATTATCTAACCTTTAGAAGCTGTTTAAATTTTATTTCGGAATTATTTGAGAGGTATTTTGAGTAGATTTTCTTTCGCATTTTGCAGGGAATAGCGGGCTATTTCCAAAAAACAAGAAAGAAAAGATGCCAAAGTTGCGATTAAACGAGCGCAATGTGAACTTGTTCACAAATTGCTAAGCGAGTGAAAGCAACTTCAATAACATTAAAATAGACTCAAATAAACCGAAATAACATCGCAAATATAGAAATATTTTCCTATAAAATTTAAACAGCTTCTTAAATCTGACTTCTTCAAGTTGGTAGAATTTACTAAGTGATTAAAAGAGAATTACCCCCAAAGATTCTTGTCTCAGTTGTAGAAATCAGATCGGTTTTAATTCAACAGTCAATCCCATTGCAGCAGCAATCTTATAAAGAGTTGCAACTGTGGGAACTGTTATGCCTCGCTCAATGCGTGATATATAGCCCTTGTCTGCTCCAATACGTTCTGCAAGTTCAGCCTGTGTCAAACCTGCGTTCTTACGAGCATCGAGCAATATCTGTGCGTTGTACTCCTCCCATGCCTTTTCAGTGGCTTCTGCACGGCTTTGAGTACCAATCTCGCCAAATTCTCTTGCAAGTTCGGCGCTTACATCATAAATTTCATTCTTTTTGCTCATAATATTCTTTTTTTAATTGTATAGCCTTTTTAATTTCGCTGTCAGGTGTTTTTTGAGTTTTCTTCTTAAAACAGTTGAATAAAACAACAACTGTATCACCGTCATATATAAAGAATATACGGAATTCATTACTGCCGTAATTCACCCGGAATTCATATATTCCGTCACGAATATACTTGATATAATGGTGGGGTATTTTATCCTCCGTTTCAAATAACAACAATGCACGCATAATTTTTATTCGTTCCGGCTGGGATAATTTTGCCATAAAATCAGAGTAATACCGCTTATATGCTATTATCTTTTAATGATTATGGATATTATACCTAAAAAGTACAACCCCATCCTTCAATGGATAAAAAACTATTCTAAAAAGTTCCTGCCCTTAAAGGGGAGGTGGATTCAAAAACGACAGTTTTTGAAGACGGAGGGGTTTTCCTCGCGTAGTATGGTTTAT
>JAFYLO010000048.1 GCA_017557045.1 Bacteroidaceae bacterium
AGATACGGTCATGATGATACACATCATCCAGCCAAGCTGTTTGAAGAGCACTCCGGCCATACCTGTTACCATTGTCAAGGGGAAGAACACAGCCAACATTGTCAGTGTAGAGGCGATAACCGAAATTGCCACCTCATTGGTACCGTGGATAGCAGCGTGTTTGGGACTTGCGCCGCGCTCGATATGTGTGGTTACGTTCTCAAGTACCACAATGGCGTCGTCCACAACGCTACCGATAGCGATACTGAGACACGAGAGTGAGATAATGTTCAACGAACCGTCTGTTGCAAAAAGGTAGATGAACGATGCGATGAGCGAGAAGGGAATGGTGATACCGATTACCACTGTTGCTCTCCAGCGTCCGAGGAAGGCAAATACCACCACAACAACGAATATCAACGCATACATGATTGTCTCGGCAAGAGAGTTCACTGTCTGCATGATGTTGTCAGAGGTATTCACAATGATACCCAACTTGACATCAGAGGGAAGGTTCTTCTGCAATTTGGGCAGTGCTGCCATCACTTTGTTGGAGATTTCCACCGAGTTTGCACCGCTCTGCTTCTGTACGATAATCATCGCACCCTCGTTACCGTTGTTGAAGGCCTGCTGTGAGCGCTCCTGACGGCTGTCGACGATGCGTGCGACATCGCGCAGATAGACATTCGCACCGTTGTAAGAACCTACTACAAGGTTCAACATATCGTGAGGTGTTTTGAACTCACCCTCCACGCGCAATGAATAGGTGTTGCTACCAATATCCATTGTACCGCCGGGGATGTTTCTGTTCTCAGCACCGATGATTGAACTTACTGTCTCGACGGGGATGTTGTATGCCTCCATCTTTGCAGGATCCATATATACGTTAATCTCGCGTTTGGGCGCACCGGCGATAGAAACTGTACCTACTCCGTCGATACGTGCGAGGGGGTTCACCACATTGTCGTCAAGTATCTTGTAGAGTGCATTCTGGCTCTCATCGGCTGTAACCGAAAGCATCAGAATAGGAATCATGTCGGTTGAGAACTTGAAGATGATGGGAGTGTTGGCATCATCGGGGAGAGCCGAACTTACCATGTCAAGTTTGTCGCGTACATCGTTTGTGAGTACATCGATGTCGTATCCGAACTCAAATTCGAGTGTGATTACAGAGATATTCTCACTTGACTTCGAAGTGATGTGTTTGAGGTGCTCCACCGAGTTCAATGTATTCTCCAAAGGACGGGTTACGTTGTTCTCGATGTCCGATGCACTTGCACCGCTATATGTAGTCAATACCATTATCGAGTTTGTCTCGATGTCCGGGTAGAGGTCTACGGGAAGTTTCGATAATGAGAAGAGACCGAGGATTACAATTGCCACAAAGCAGAGTGCGGTCATAATCGGTCTTCTTACTGCTCCTTCGTATAAACTCATATCTGTTTGTCTTTAATATATTTTTACTCTTTATTATTCGCAGTGAGCGGGAAGGCTTACTTTATTACCTCTACTTCCACTCCGTTGGCAAGTCTGTTCTGTCCTGCTATAACTACTTGTGCACCGGGCTCTATGCCTGAGACAATTTCGTACTTGTCGCCCATGCGACGGCCGAGTTCCACCTTGTTGTATGATACTTTACCGCCATTGTAAACATATACATAGTAGTCGCCTGTTCCAAGCTGCTTTATAACTGCCTGGTCGGGTACAACCACGTGGCTCTTTGTACCGAAGTTCACTGTTGCACGACCGTACATACCGGGACGAACCTTGCGATCCTTGTTGGCAATCTTGAGCTCTACGGGGAATGTGTGTGTAGCTGCGTCGATTGTGGGGTAAACGATGCTTACTGTTGCAGGGAAGGCCTCTTCGCCGTATGCCTCGAACTTAACGCTTACAGGGGTCTTCTTGTCGATTTTTGCATAGTAGGGCTCGCTTACGTTGATGTTCATCTTTACGGGGGCAATCTGCTCGATTACGAGGATGGGAGCCTGACCGCTCATGTCGCCGTTGTCGTAGTTGCGTGCTGTAACAACGCCGCTGATGGGGCTGAGCATCACTGTATTTTCGAGTTTGTTGTTGTATGCCTTGAGGTTTACATCGAGGGCTGTCTTGGCATTGTCAAGTTCGGCCTTAGATGCGCCGCCTACCTTGTAGAGCTCGCTTATGCGGTTGAACTCTATCTTCTGGTTCTCAATCTGGAGTGCGAGCTGTTCGAGGCCGCTTGCGTCGAGCTGAACGAGTTTCTGGCCTTTTGAAACATTGTCGCCTACTTCGGCATAGATTTTGCTGATGCGCAGATTGCTGCTGGGCGCGATATTGTTCTTTACCTCAGCCTCGACGGTTGTTGTAAACTCGTGAAGCTGCTCAACATCCTCTACGGTTGAGTTTGCTATCTTTACTTTGGGCTTTTCATCCTGTACAGCTACGGGTGCTGCGGTCTTGTCTGAGCTGCCGCATGATGCGAGAAATGCGATTGCGGCCATTGCGATGATTGTCAGATGCTTTTTCATAATTTATCTATCTTTCTTTTATTATTCTTTTCCGATGATTGTCTCAAACTCCGATTTTGCTACAAGGTAGTCGTAGATGGAGTTGTTGTATGTGAGCTGTACGTTGGTGAGAGATACCTGTGAACTATTGAGTTCGAGGATGGTACCCTTACCCACTTCGTAGCGTTTTTCGCTGATTGAAACCTCTTTCTTTGCAAGCTCCACAGATTTCTTGTTTGTTTCGAGCTGTTCGGCACTTGACGACATCTTGTCGAGCTGGCTCTGTGCCTGCATTCTGAGCTGACGCTCTGTGTTGATGCGTGTCTCGGCAAGCTGCCACTGCTGTATCTTGTTCGATTTGAGCTTGGTGAAGTTGCTTGCCTTGAACAAGGGGATGCTGAGCGAAAGTGCCACGTTGGACGAGTTGCTCCATTTGTAGTTGTAGAACTCCCAGTTGGTATTTGAGCGTGAGAGATACTGGTAGCTTCCTACAAGCGCGAGTGTGGGCTGGAAGTTGCTGTTGAGCATCTTGCGCTGCTGGTTGAGCAATTCGCCATTGAAGTCAAGCTGTCTGAGAGTGCTGTTGCCGTCGAGTGAGATTTGTGATGCCGATGTTGCATCTATATGCATGCGCTCCTCATAGTTGGAGAGCTTGTCGTTTATAGCAAGGTCTACATCTGCTGTTACCCCCATGAGCACTTTGAGCTGAAGTTTTGCGAGTGCTACGGCGTTCTTGCCGCTTACCACGTTGGGCCATACGCTGCGGTACTGTACCTCGGCGCTTATCTTGTCATACTCGCTCACTTTGCCCTGCTCGTACTTTGCCTTCACTACGTTGTAGTTGCGCTCGGTGAGTTTGTAGCTCTCCATGAGTACGTTGTACGAGTCCTGCGCGAGCATCAACTGGTAGTATGCCTTTTTCACCTGGTTGATGAGGTCGAGCTTCGAACCGCGGCTCTTTTCAACTGCAAGTTCAATGTCTTTCTTGCCCATCTGTATGCTGCGGTAGATTGCGGGGGCATATATGGGAAGCGATACATTGAGACCGCCGTTCCATGTGTTTGCATCGTCCATACCCATCTTGAAGCTACCCATGCTGGTCTTTATTTCTGCCACCTTTATGTCGTAGGATACTGTTCCGTCAATTGATACACTGGGCAACAGGCTTTGCCAAGCCTCTTTCTTCGCAACCTCTTTCAGAGTGATTTCGTGTTCTGCAACCTTCATTGTGGGGTTGTCGCTAAGTGCCAATTCTATGGCTTTGTCAAGCGTCAGATTCAGAACCGGCAGTGCTTCTTGTGCGCGTGTCAGCGTGAATATCGCCAACATCGACAGTGCTAAGGTTAATCGCATTTTACAATTCATAAATTCTATTCTGTTTTTTGGTTTTTCTTTATATATTCTTCTATTATCTGTTGTCCTTTTGCTGTGGATACTCCGCGAAGATAGGCGAGGATGAAGGTGTCGCTCATCTGCTCTATGCTGTAGTGGTCGAAGAGTGTGGTGGTGGTGATGAACTTCACGCTGTCTTTTACAATGTAGAGCAGAATTTCGAAGTTTGTATCCTCTCTGAAGATTCCCTCTTTAATTCCGCTTTCGAGCCACGCTCTTATCTTGTGTTCATTCTTTCGGGATTGCCGTTGATTCTCTTCTATTACTTTGGGGTATTTTTCGAGTTCTCGGAAGTAGTTCTTGTTTATAGTCCTAATCCTATTGATATATAGGTAATAGAGCGACAGAATCACCTCCATGGTGCCGCTGGCATTGCGTATTATCTCTTTTGCGCGTTCCACCGTGCGGGCCTGCTCTAATCTAACTCCTTCGTAAAGCAGTTCCTCCTTATTGTCGAAGTGCTTGTAGAGTGTACGCTTGGATATGCCCAACGCAGCTGCGATGTCGTCCATCTTCACCTCCTTTATGCCATGCTTGTAAAACAACTCATTGGCGGTGGTTATGATGTTGGTGTGTAATTCGTTTTTGTCGCAGTTTGCACTCATACTTCTAATTATTCTCTGAAATCGGGTGCAAAGTTACTGAGAAAACTTTTTTACACCAAAAAGTTTCCTATATAATTACGGAAAAAATTCTTTAATTTAATTTTTTTTAAAGAGCGCTGAACATCGATACCACGATTATGGACAATTTTATACCCCGGCAAAGAAGCTGCCAACAAAAAAATCGGCACAAATATTTGCTGATTCCAAACATAAGGAGTAACTTTATGAGCTATAAACGCTGAAACAACAAAAACAACAGATAAAATGAAAGAGATTACAGAAAGCATGTTGCAGAGATTCCTCAAATATGTAACATTCGATACAGAGTCGATAGACGACAGCACCACAGTGCCCACCAGCGAAGGACAGTTCACATTCGCACGCTACCTCGAAGAGGAGCTGCGCGCGATGGGCCTCACCGAGATTACCCTCGACGACAAGGGCTACCTCTATGCCACATTGCCCGCCAACACCGACAAGGAGATACCGGTAATCGGTTTCATCTCGCACCTCGACACAAGCCCCGACATGAGCGGCAAGGATGTGAAACCGCGCGTGGTAGCCGCATACGACGGCGGCGACATCACACTGTGCGAGAAGGACAATATTGTCCTCACAGTGAAGGACTTCCCCGAAGTTGCAGCATATAAGGGACAAGACCTTATAGTAACAGATGGCCACACCCTGCTCGGCGCAGACGACAAGGCCGGTATCGCCGAAATAATCTCGGCAATCGCCTACCTCCAGGCACACCCCGAGATAGAGCACGGAAAAGTGAGGATAGCATTCAACCCCGACGAAGAGATAGGACGCGGCGCACACCACTTCAACGTGCCCCTCTTCGGCTGCGAATGGGCATACACCGTTGACGGAGGAGCAGAAGGCGAGCTCGAGTTCGAGAACTTCAATGCCGGCAGCGCACTCTTCACCATACAGGGACGCAACGTACACCCCGGATACGCAAAGGGCAAGATGCTCAACGCCCTGCGCGTGGCAACAACTATTGTGGAGACAATCCCTGCCGCAGAATCGCCCGAACAGACCGAAGGATACGAAGGCTTCTACCACCTTATGAGCATCAACGGCGGCGTCGACAAGGCTGAAGTTTCATATATCATCCGCGACCACGACAAAGCTATTTTCGAAAAGCGCCTTGCATATATGAACGAGGTTGCCGAGAAGATGAACGCCATCTATGGCGAAGGTGTTGTCAGCGTTGAGGTCAAACGCCAATATGCCAATATGCGCGAAAAGGTTGAGCCTATGATGCACATCATTGAGCTTGCCCGCAAGGCGATGGAAGAGGCGGGAGTAACTCCTCAGATCAAGCCCATACGCGGTGGCACAGACGGTGCGCTGTTGTCGTTCATGGGACTACCCTGCCCCAACATGTTTGCAGGAGGAATAAATTTCCACAGCCGCTACGAATTTGTGTCGCTCCAAGTGATGGAGAAGGCTATGATGACTATTGTGAAGATTATCGAGGGAGCAGCAAAGTTGTAATTACCACACTACATCTACAGAAAGGCACATATTACTCTCAAGTGTAAAGCGCGGAAGTAACTTGCGCCTTTCTTTTTTTTACTAAAATCCAACGTATCGCTTTCAAAAGAATCACTTTTTACATACCAATTATATGAGCGACTTAGATCATTATTTTTAGCGGACAGTAATATAAATTTTATTAGAAAATGTTTTTATATTTGCGTGGCGGTTTCGGCTTCTAAATCTTTTCATTTATCTTGTTTTCAGATATTGACTATTCAAGATAAATCAAATAATTGAATATTAATATGAGTGATATAGTTAACACAACAGAGCATGCGGTACTGACCAATGCTGTTCAGGCTATTAAGAGTGCGATTCTGCATAGTCAACAGCGTGCGTTAGCTGCTATAAACCAAGAGCAGTTGGCACTTTATTATGGAATTGGACGCTTTGTTTCAATGAATACACGAAATAAGAATTGGGGCAAAGG
>JAFYLO010000049.1 GCA_017557045.1 Bacteroidaceae bacterium
ACTCGGATGGTGCTACCGTTGCAAAGGCTTGGAGAACGACCCCAATGCATTCGTTTACATTGTGCTGCAAAACGAGGAGAAGCCCTTTGCCGCAGCCTGCAATGCCATAGGAAAGCCTGAGTGGATAACCGACCCCAAATTCAACACCCCGGCTGCACGTCAAGAGGTCAAGGAGGAGATTTATGCAGCCATAGAGAAGTTCACTATGACAAAAGATAAACTTCAGGTGGTCGAAGAGCTTGGAAAGGCGGGCGTGCCCTGCGGTCCGGTACTCAGCATGCTCGAAATTGAGAACGACCAGTCGCTGCGCAAATGCGGTACTATCGTAGAGGTCGACCAACCTAAACGCGGAAAGTTCATCACCATAGGCTGTCCTCCCAAATTCTCGAACTACAAACCTGAGGTGAAAGCAGCTCCTCTGCTTGGCGAGCACACCGACGAGGTGTTGAAAGAGGTTGGATACACAGCCGATGAGATTGCCGCTCTGAGAAAGAAACATATTATCTGTAAATAAATTTCATATACTATGGCTACCGAAGATATTAAACTTACAGATGGTATGCATCTGATGGTAGATGCTCTTAAGAAGAACGGAGTAGAGACAATATTCGGAGTTGTAGGTATCCCAGTAACCGACCTTGCGCGACATGCGCAAGAGTCGGGGATACGCTACATCGGTTTCCGTCACGAACAGTCGGCAGGCAATGCTGCCGCCATCAGCGGATATATTACCAAAAAGCCGGGCATCTGCCTCACGGTCTCCGCTCCGGGTTTTCTGAATGGATTGACAGCCCTCGCCTGCGCTACCATAAATGGTTTTCCGATGATACAGATCAGCGGGTCGAGCGACCGCAACATAATCGACCTTGCTCAAGGCGACTATGAGGGACTCGATCAGATGAACATAGCAAAGCCCTTTGCTAAGGCAGCTTACCGCATCAACCGACCTGAAGATATTGCTGTGGGCGTTGCACGTGCCATACGTACTGCATTATCGGGGCGTCCCGGCGGTGTCTATCTTGACATTACCACAGCAATGCTGTCGACGACGATGGATGCCGATGCTGCACAGAAGTCTCTTTTTACACCTGTAGAACCTGCACCCGCACAGATACCATCGGCAACCTCCGTGGAGCGTGCCATGCACATACTCGCCGAGGCTAAAAAACCGTTGATAATCATTGGAAAAGGTGCTGCATATTCACAAGCAGATGAACTTGTGAAGGAGTTTGTGGAGAAGAGCGGTATCCCCTACCTGCCAATGTCTATGGCAAAAGGATTGCTGCCGGATGACCACAAATTGTGCGCCGCCTCGGCACGCGGCTTTGTACTTGGGGGCGCTGATACTGTCATGCTGATAGGTGCACGTCTCAACTGGTTGCTTACCCACGGCAAGGGCAAAAAGTGGAACCCCGATGCACGGTTCATACAGCTTGACATTGATGCTGTGGAGATTGACAGCAACCGTCCTATTGCCGCGCCTGTGGTGGGTGATATCGGCTCGTCGCTCGGACTTATGCTCGAAAAGTTGAAAAATGCGCCTTTGCAGCCATGCAAGGAGTGGTTAGAGAGCATCGACAAAATCAAAGAAGGCAATAGCGCCAAGATGGCTGCGAAACTCAACAGTACAAGCTCGCCGATGAACTACTTTAATGCTCTGAAGGCTATCAGCGATGTGCTTGAGAACCACAAGGACATTTATGTTGTCAACGAAGGTGCAAATACTCTCGATGATGCACGCAATGTGATAAACATGTACCATCCGCGTCGTCGCCTCGACTGTGGCACATGGGGTGTGATGGGCATAGGTATGGGATACAGCATTGCTGCCGCAGTCAGCGGCAAGCGTCCTGTTGTTGCCATAGAGGGAGACAGCGCTTTCGGCTTCAGCGGCATGGAGATTGAGACTATCTGCCGTTACAAGTTACCCGTAACAATAGTGGTGTTCAACAACAATGGCATCTACCGTGGCACAGACAAGAATCTCAGCGGTAGCAGCGACCCCTCGCCCACTACTCTGACCATCGGTGCCCGATACGACAAGATGATAGAGGCTTTCGGCGGAACGGCATTCAATGCGACCACCCCCGAGGAGCTGCATGAGGCTGTAAACAAAGGTATCTTATCGGGCAAGCCTACTCTTGTGAACTGTGTGATTGACCCCGCTGTTGGTGCCGAGAGCGGACACATAGGCAATCTTAATCCAAAATCTACAATAAACAACAACCATGCTTGACATTCTTATTAAAGATATTCTGCCGATATTCGTAATAATGTTCTTGGGATTCGCTTCGGGCAAGAGCAAGGCATTCAAATACGAGGATGCGCAGATTCTGAACAAATTGGTGCTTAATTATGCGCTTCCCGCGGCACTTTTCGTATCAATAGTGAAGGCCGACCGCACAATGCTTTTCGGTGACATCAAACTGACAATCATCAGTTTTGTTATTATCACCGGAGTGTTTCTATGGTCCTATTTTTCGTGCTACAAGTTCTTCAAGCACACGAAGAGCGAAGCGGCTGTATGTGCTCTTATTTCGGGTTCGCCAACAATCGGTTTTTTGGGATTCGCAGTGTTGGAGCCCATCTATGGTGCTACAGCAAGTACAGGACTTGTGGTTGCGATTATCTCTATTGTAGTAAATGCCATCAACATCCCCATTGGCATGGCGCTGATGAATGCGGGTGGCAACAGTAGTGAGCAGAAAAATGGCAAGAAGAGCAACCCTGTGCTTAGTGCGCTTTCACAGCCTGTATGCTGGGCGCCGATTCTCGCTGTGATACTTGTGCTTCTTGGCATCAAGTTCCCGGCTGTTCTCGACCCCAACTTCGAACTTATCGCCAAAGCCAACTCAGGTGTTGCGGTGTTTGCGGCAGGACTTACTCTGTCGGGTATGAAATTCCAGATGGACAAGGAGGTGGCATATAACGCTGTGGTAAAGTTGCTTATTATGCCGGCAATACTGCTTGTAGTAGGACTTATATTCAAGATGAATGCTGCAAATCTGCAAATGATGGTTCTTGCCGGTGCATTGCCTCCGGCCTTTTCGGGAATCATTATCGGCAGCCGCTACCAGCTTTATGTGCGCACCGGAACATCATCGTTGGCATTCAGCATATTCGCATTCGTCGTAGCCGCTCCGTTCTGGATATGGGTGGCACGGATGGTCGCATAACCGATTGTTCATCAATAAAAAAAGAAGCCTGAGGGCTTCTTTTTTTATTGATGTCATACTATTTCTTAATTACTTGCGTACTTTGACACCGTTTATAATGTATATGCCTGAGGGAAGGGCGTTATACTCCTCTTCAGAGGTCGCAACCTTTATTCCTCTCAGATTGTAAACAGCCGAATAGTCAACTTCATCGCTCTCAACCTCCTCAATTGCTGTGATATAATCATCGTATGAGATAAGGGTAAGTTCATCGGGAGAGCCTGCCGGCACTTTCAGATAGGACTTGTTGGCGGGAAGATTGACAATATTGGTCTTCACATAACCAAGTTCACCTGTTGATGTTATGCCCAACACACGCATTGTCTCTGCGTTGTAGGGAGTTACATTCTTGTGGGCATTGGTGGTGTTGCAAAAGTATACTCCGCCAAGCTGGTTGTCAGTGGGGAGTTTTGCGCTGTTCTCGGCAATATCCACTCTGTTGTCAGTAGCATCGACAGAGGAGCATTTTACGAATATGGGCATTCCTCCGGGCACTACGTTGCCTTCAACCTCCTTGTATACTGCCTTGTCGCCATCGACCTTGCATATATAATACACCTTCATTCCCGCTGATACAGTTGTAAAGGGGAACGATGCGTAGAACGATGCATAATAATCGCTGCCCGAAGTTACCTCAGGGGTAAGGCCGAAATAGTTTTCGCCGTTAACATCCATCGGCAGGAATTTCCAATCGCGGTAATTGGTGCCTTTGTCGTTTGTTCCGAGGGCGCCTTTGTTGAATGTGCCCTTCTCGGCATCGCACAGATACATGACCATCATCGACTTCTCCTGATAGGCCTTGTATGAACCGTCGCTGTTTCTCTTCAGTTTAAGATAATAGCCGATAATCTTGTATGTGTCTGTTCCCTGGGCAATGAATTTGTAATTCGAAGAACCTACATTGTCGATATACAGTACAGAGCCCGGATCGGAAACAACACTTGTGAATTTTTTGTATAGTTCCACCGCGCCAAGATCGGCAGATGTGGAGCTTACATCTATACTACCCTTATTGTCCTTGACTGTGAGGTATCTTGTAGAACCGACATTGCGTATTCTGTAATATCCATCGGCAGGCATCTGCGCCATCACTGTGCAGGAAAACAATATTGCAAATAGAAGCGAAAAAATATTCTTCATAATCGAAAAAACAAGACCATGAACCGCCCTTAAAAGCGGTTCATGGAATCTTTATTGGATTAGTTGTTAATATTCACTGATTATTCAGCGATACAGATACTTACACGGTTGAGAATTTCCTCTTTGAAAGGCTGCTCTGTATCACCCTTGCTATCCGCCTTGATGCGTGAAGCGGGAATACCGAATTCTTTCACCAATGCATCAACTACTGCCTGAGCACGTTTCTCACCGAGAGATGCGTTGATTTTGGCATTACCTGTACCCTTATCGGCATAACCTGTAATTTTCACAGTAGCCTTAGGATATTTGTTGAGGTAGTCTGCAATATCCTTTACCTTTTTCATTTCATCGGGAACAATCTTTGTGCTGCTGATTGTAAAGAATATATCGCGACGCAGAGGCTCTACTACATAAACAGTATCGGGGGTGCACTCTTTGTAAACAACCTTTTCTACTACGCGCTCAACCTCTTTCACGGGAACAACAGCAGGTACTACACGTGTTGTGTGAGTCTTGCCAAGATTGATCTTTACACCGAGAAGTGCGTTGAAGTACCAATCGGCATTCTTTGCACGCTTAGAGTTGTAGTGGTCGTTGAGAGTTGTAGCCTGAAGCTCAAGTCCTACGCTGATTACATCGTTGATGCGGCAGTCTGCTGTGATTCCGGCACGACCCATTACGCGAGTCTTTGTTCCGTCCCAAAGATATGAGAGAGGCTGGAAATCGTCGCTGTACTTGTGCAACGATTTGAGTTCACCGTTAACATCGCCTGCCTCGCCGTTGTCAAATGCAATATTTGCACCGATGCCGGCAAAAACACCGATATTAAGGATACGGTTGGGATTGTATCCACAGATAAGATTAGAGAGATTGGCTGTAACATCCAATGTGGGAGCTACATATTTCCATTTCCACTCGTAGTTGTTGCCTTCTGTATCCCATCCGGCCTTGCTCTGCCAAGCATTTACGCTGAAGCGGGCACCGAGTACCTTATTGAAATTGTAACCTACACCTATCTGAGCATTGGGAGAAATCAAGTCTCCGAAAGATATTTCGCCGAGTGTATACTGAGCACCAATCTGTCCCTGAAGATACCAATGAGGTTTAAAAATGTTTTCAGTCTTTTCTACCTCCTGCGCATTTACCGAAAGAGCGGCAACCACAGCAAGGCAAGACAATATAAAATTCTTCAGTCTCATAAATTTTTGTTTTTATTGATTTTATGAAAAGGTGAAACCTTGCAATTTCACCTTTTCAATGAAATAGACTTTCGTATACTCCTGATTACTTGATAGTAATATAATACTTAGAGTTAGAGATAAATCCGTCGTAGTCAACTGCCGAGTATGTAATCTCGTAGATGTAACCTGACTGACCGTTGAACTCTATTGTTCTTGTAGAACCCTCAAGTACCTTGTTCAAATCGCCGCTGTTGGCTGCCTTGAGAACGTTTACGCAAGTAGCGTCACCGTCGTAAGCATTTTTACCTGTAGCTGCATCAATAACATTGCTTACTGCAACATACTTCTTGAATGCAGGAGCAAGAATCTCGGCATTGAAGCTTGTAGGAACGAGAACTGCGCTTGCGCTGTTAAATACAGAGGGGCTACCCTTGATTGTACTCAACATGCTGAAGCCGTCTGTTGTCTTGACAAGCATTGTGGGCTGCATCTTGCCATTGATAGAGTTTACAAGACCGCAGAGTTTGCTATTGAGTTTCTCGATATACTTGTTGAGCTGGCTCTTGATCTTATCCTTTGCATCTACGATAGATGTCTCGATGTCCTCGATTTTCTTAAGGTCGCTCAAGATGCCGTTGATGTCATCCATAAAGTCCTCAAGTTCGCCGAGCATCTTGTTTACATCCTTGATTGAGCCTGTCATTTCACCGTAGAGATCCTCTACTGCACCGCGCATATCGTAAGATACTTCGATGGGGATTTCAAGAACATCCTGATAAGTTACCTTTACGTTGGGGATTTTTACTGTCTGGCCTTCGATCCAAACTTTCTGACCACCGACAGTTACCTTCTGTTCAGGAATATCAACTGTCTGTGCAGGGATTGTTGTTGTACCCCATGTAGCTGTTTCTTCGAAATACACATCTACCGTCTTAGAGGGTACTGTTACTGTCTGTGCGGGAACAGTAACTTCGGTTCCGGGAACAGCAACGCTGTCACCATCGATTACTACATCGTCAACAGGAACATCCAAATTGAGATCGAGTTCGTATGTCACTGTATCCTTGATTGTTACGTTGAACTTAGCCAACAATTCAGGTGTAAGATCCTTTATCTCGATTTTTGTAATCTCGGGAACTTTGATTGAGCTGATTCCGAAGTCAGGTATTGAGATGTTTACCTTATCAATAATATTATTGACAAGATTGCTCACTCTGTTGAGACCGGGGAATGATGTCATGTTGACATCTGCCATAAAGTTGTATGAGAGGGGCTCTACTGCTACAGCCGCAATGCCATAATCTGAGTAAACGCTGTGTTCGCCAAGTGAATCAGTCCATGTAGCCTCGATTGCGTTAGCATCGGCAATATCGTTTATAATAGAGTAGAATTTTGTAGCAACTTCGTTGACATTGATACCATCAGAGAAGTTCTTGAACTCGCTTACAATATCCTTGATGTCGCTCTTGTTGATTCTGATGGTTGCATTCTCTACATCTGCGGGAGCGATGTTAGCAGTTACCTCATAGAAACCATTGTTTGCACCGGCACGTGTGTAACCGAATGAAAGTTTCTCTGAAGACTTCTTGACCTCGCCCAAAATTGCGGGAGACTCCTCGCCAAGACTGTTCACCAACTTGAATGCAGTCTCGCTGAGATCAACATCGTTGGGGTTGATTGTCATGTAGAGTTTACCGGCATTTGCAGTATCAGCTACAAGAGGCTGGTTAGCGGGATAAGAAACACCTGCGGGGAAGCTGCCGTCATTGTCGTCGAAACCGAGAAGTTCCATTACTCTCTCATCGAATGCAACGATACCGTCAACATAACGGATTGTAGATGCAGTGGGGAAGTTTACATCGTACATGGGCATACCATAGTATGTTGCGAGGATGTTTGACTTCATACCTGTAGGCATAGCGAAGTAACCTACAACGGGGCTGTATGCACCCTGGAGAACTACGCTTGAGATACGCTTGTTGAGGGCATCCTTAACATCGTCCATCTCGTCTGTAAGCTCTTCGATAGCTTTGGCATTCTCCTCGATTTTAGCTTCGAGTTCTGCGTCCTTAGTCTTAAGTTCGTTAATCTGGTTCTGAAGTTCTGCATCGGCAGCCTTGTATGCAGTTTCCATTTCTGCAATTTTTGTATTGAAAGCTGTTACAGTTGCTTCGAACTGGCTCTTCAATGTTGCAAGTTCGTCTGCTACAGTCTTCACAGCATCATCTGTATACTTCTTTGCCGCTGCAAGATTAGCCTCAGCCTGCTCCTTGATGGCTGTTATCTCGTTCTCGATTGCAGCAACCTTTGTCTCAAGCACTGTGCAACGCTCTTTCAATGCATCGCAGTCGGTGCACTGCTTGATATTGTTAACAATCTCTTTGAGTGCATCAATCTCCGACTTGTTTGCCGCAGCCTGAGTTGCAGCCTGTGCGGCAGCAGTTGCCACCTTTGAAACTTCGCTTGTAAAGTATGCCTGTGCAGTTTCCATCTGCTGCTGAATGCTTGCTATGCTGTCCTTTATCTCTTCATCAGCCTGTGCAAGGTTCTGAGTAGCAGTCTGCAATGTTGTGAGAGCCGATGTTACGTTAACAACATTCGCCTGCATATTTGCAATTACGCTATCGATTCTTTCGTTAGCCTTGAGAATCTCACCGTCAAATTTTGCATTTGTCTCGGCTATAGACTGATTAACTGCTGCAATTGCGTCTGTCAACTGTTGTTTTGTCGCCATCTGAGTCTTAATGTCGTTGATATTCGCTTCGAGAGCATCTATCAGACGCTGCTGCTCGGTTTTTGCAGCCTCAAGTGCATCTATCTGGCTTTGCAATTCCGCCTTTGCTGCTTCAAGCTCTGCTTTTGTTGCATGATTGGCATTGTTTGCCTGAACTTCTGCTTCCAAAACCTTGATACGCGCCTCGTTGTCCTTTACATTCTGCTGAAGGGCATCTACATCACTCTGAAGGGAATTGATAGAATCCTGTTTGTTTTTCAAAGATGTTTGCGTTGCATTGTATTTTGCTTCACAATCAACTTTTGCAGCCTCCAATGCTGCTTTCACATCCTGCAATTCCTGTGCCTGAGCTGCAATGAGTGTGCTCAGATTTGAATTGACGTCAACTATCTGACCGTTCAAGTCTGCATACATCTCATCATCGTAGTCCTTACAAGAAGAGAAGATTGTTCCCACTGTAAGCGCAAGCATTGCTACAGTAAGCACGTTCACAATTAGTTTTCTCATAAATTAAACTTTTAGTTAAAAATTTCCTATTTATATATCTGTTACGTTTATACACAACAAATTTAGACCTGCAAAGGTACGCTTTTTTTTCATATTAAATATAATTTTATTAAGCTATTATCGCAGTTAACCTTTTTTAAAGAACTTATTTTTACAAAAAACGCACTCCGAGCATTGGCTGAGAAACATCGAAGTAAACTTTTTCTCCGAAGTTATTTGTGTCGTTTGAAACGAAAGCGAACATTTATTCACTCGCTTATACAAACTTTCGCTCGTTTGTTTGTATATTTGCAAGCGAAGTTCGTTGACTTCTGTTATTATTACTTGTTTTTAGATGAACGAAGAAAAAAAATATCTATTGGGAATGACCATCGAGCAACTGCAAGACGTGGTTGCCGAAGAGGGTATGCCACGTTTCACCGCCAAGCAGATTGCTGACTGGATATACAAGAAACGGGTGGATTCAATTGACAAGATGTCGAATCTGTCTGCCAAGAACCGCGAAAAGCTTGCTGCGTCGTATGAGGTCGGAATCAAGCCACCTGTAGAGGCTGCGCGCTCTGTGGACGGTACTGTGAAATATCTGTATGCAACAAGCGACAACCGCTATGTCGAAGCAGTTTATATCCCCGACGGCGACAGGGCTACCCTCTGTGTATCGTCACAGGTGGGCTGCAAGATGAACTGTCTCTTCTGCATGACCGGCAAGCAGAGCTACACTGCCAACCTCACTGCCAACGAGATTCTCAACCAGATTTATGCCCTGCCGGAATTCGACAAGCTCACAAACCTTGTATTCATGGGCATGGGTGAGCCGTGCGACAACCTATCAAATCTGTTGCAGGCAATTAAGATACTTACAGCAGACTACGGTACGGCAATGAGTCCGCACCGCATCACTGTTTCCACTGTAGGAATACGCAAGGGATTGAAGCCTCTGCTCGACGCGGGCGACTACCATATCGCTGTGAGTCTGCACCACCCTATCCCCGAAAAGCGCAGTGAACTAATGCCTGCCGAGAGGGGTTATTCCATCAAGGAGGCAATAGAGCTGTTGCGCGGCTACGACTTCAGCCATCAAAGAAGACTTACATTTGAATATATCGTATTCAAAGGGGTCAACGAGACGCTTTATCATGGACGCGAACTGCTTAAACTGCTCGAAGGGCTTGATTGCCGCGTAAATCTGATACGCTACCATGCAATCCCTTCGGTGCCGCTTGAAGGTGTGCCAGAGGAGACAATGGTGCGCCTGCGCGACTATCTGACAAAGAATGGAATTTTTACCACAATAAGAGCATCGCGCGGCGAGGATATTTTCGCAGCCTGCGGAATGCTTTCCACACTGAAACAGAATAACGAAAAAAAATAAAAAAACACTAATGAAGAAGATTATATTCTCGTTGCTTGCAGCAATAATACTGACAGGTTGCAACGGCGGTTCCGGTGCCGGTGCCGGACTATTCACACAAACCTCCGTAGGAATGCCCTACGAACTTCTTGTAGTTTGCAACCACGATTTGTGGGAAGCCCCCGCCGGACGCGCCCTCCACGCTGTACTTACCGACGATGTTCCCGGACTGCCGCAGCCCGAAGCATCGTTCCGCGTGTCGCAGACAAGTCCCTCGGCATTCTCGCATCTGTTCAAACCCTACCGTAATATAATAGATGTGCAGATAGACCCCACACGCTACACTCAGTCGAAATTCAAGTACACACGCGACAAATACGCATCGCCACAGATGGTGCTGACCATACAAAGCCCCAATGCAACTGATTTTCAGGCATTCGTAGAGGAGCAGGGACAGGTCATCATCGACTTTTTCACCTCGGCTGAGATGAACCGCGAGCTTGACGAGCTGAAAAAGACATACAACCGCCCGTTCCTCGATTCGATACAGAAGAAGTTTGACTGCGACATGCATATACCTGCATCGCTGACAGCCATAAAGAGCCGCGACAACTTTCTGTGGGCATCGGATATGAACAATGCCAGCAAGGAGACAATAATGAACATTGTTGTCTACAGTTTCCCTTACACCGACACAAACACATTCACACACGAATATTTCGTAAAGAAGCGCAACGAGATACTCAAAAAGCACATTCGCGGAAAAGCGGACAGATACATGACCACCGATTCGATGTTCGTAACAGTTAAGGACAAATCCTTCCGCGACAACTATATGCAAGAGGCACGCGGCCTTTGGTCAATGGAGAATGACATGATGGGCGGCCCATTCGTATCACACTCTTTCGTTGACAAGGTAAACGGCAGAGTAATCGTTGCAGAAGCATTCGTATATGCTCCCAGCACCAAGAAGCGCGAAATGATGCGCCAGCTGGAAGCAGCACTTTTCTCTCTGAAACTGCCCGCAGACAGACAGATTGAGAACAGTCTGCAAATACCTCTTATAATAATAGAAGACACTGTTAAAAACGACATAAAAGAATAAAGGGTGGTTCTATAAATTATTTCGAGGCGATTTTTGAGTTTATTTCGAGTATATTGTTTATTTTTACGATGGCGCAACCTTTGTGTTGCAACAGAGTAAAAATGAAGAAGATGCCGAAATAAAACAAAAAGCGACCGAAATA
>JAFYLO010000050.1 GCA_017557045.1 Bacteroidaceae bacterium
CAGAGAGACGGCCGTTCATCTGCATGTAGTTGTTGCGCACAAAGGTGTATGTACCGTCACTGTTCTGATAGCTGTTGTAACTTTTGCTGTAACTTGGCGCAGTGGCTTGAAAATTTACTTCGGGCAAAAGTGCTGCACGGTAGATGCGGTATTGCCAATAGGCCGAGCGCAGTTCATCAAGGGCTACGGCAGCATCAAGGCTTTGTGTACGCGCAAGGAGTATTGCCTCGTCGAGTGTCAGGTGCATGACATTGCCGTTTGCAAGCATATTCAGTGCTGTGAGCAGTGTCAGGGCAAGTGTTGTAAGTCTTTTCATTTGTCTATTCTTTACCGGAATAGCATCAAAAAGTGTGCCAAACTCTTATTTCATTGAATATCTGATATTTAGCCATTTTTCAAAGTGTCCGTTTTCGGACACAGTGTTCGGTTTTGTGATACACTTTTATTAAAATCGGACATAAGGCATAAAAAAATCTATTATTGTCAGGTAAATTTTTTGTCCCTTCGCGTTTGTAACGCTAAGGATTGAGTATAAGCATCTGCGGAGGTGGATTCAAAAACACAGTTTTTGAAGACGGAGGAGTTCAAAACATAAGCAGGATAAATAAAATCAATATATGCTATGCTTTTAAATATCAGCAAAAAAGCTTATTAAAAAAGCTCCTGCCCTTAAAGGGGAGGTGGATTCAAAAAACATCGTTTTTTGAAGACGGAGGGGTTTTCCTCGCGTAGTACGGTTTATTGCAATACGATAGGTTAAGAACCCCCTCCGAACTTTTTCCTTAGAAAAAGTTCTCGCCCCCCTTAAAGAGGGACAACTTTTTAAGTTACAAATTCCAACAACATTACACTTTTGGTAATATTTTTGATAATCATTTAAAATACAAAATGGAATTAATATGTTTACCGGACGCCCAAAAAAAACAAGGAGTACAGTTTTACACCATACTCCTTGAATTTATTATAGAATCTATCGATTAGCAGATCTTGCGAGAACCGTCGCCGATAACTACATCGTAGATCTTAGGCAACTTGCCATACTTCTCTTTGTAGAGCTCCTGAGCCTTCTCTGTGAACATCTCATAGAGTTCGTCCTTAACGAGGTTGATTGTGCAACCACCGAAGCCACCGCCCATCATACGTGAACCGGTAACACCGCAGTCGATAGCAACGTCAACCAAGAAGTCGAGCTCCTCGCAGCTTACATCGTAATCCTTGCTGAGACCGAAGTGTGTCTCGTACATCTTCTTACCAACTGTCTCGTAGTCGCCAGCCTCAAGAGCATCGCAAACATCGAGTACGCGCTGAACCTCGCCGATAACATATTTAGCACGGCTGTAATCCTCGGGTTTCAACTCAGCCTTAACCTCTTCGAGCATTTCGAAGTTAGCGTCGCGGAGTGAAGTGATTTCGGGATATTTAGACTTGATGATGTCAGCAACGCGCTCGCAAGAGAGACGACGCTCGTTGTAGGGAGAACCTACGAGCTCGTGCTTAACGCAAGTGTTCATAAGAACGAGACGGTAACCTTCGGGTTTGAAGGGGAAATAAGAGTACTCCAATGAACGGCAATCGAGACGGATGAGGCTGCCAGCCTTACCGAATACGCTTGCAAACTGGTCCATGATACCGCAGTTTACACCAATGTAGTTGTGCTCTGTAGCCTGACCAACCTTAGCAAGTTCGAACTTGTCGATCTTGTTGTCGCCGAACATATCGTTCATTGCGAAAGCGAATGTGCTCTCCAATGCAGCTGATGAAGACATACCTGCGCCGAGGGGTACATCACCGGCAAATGCTGTGTTGAAGCCCTTCACAGGAACACCACGCTTGATCATCTCGCGGCATACACCGAAGATGTATCTTGCCCAAGTAGCGCGGGGAGCATCCTCCTCGTTCAAACCGAACTCTACATAGTCTTTCTCGTCGATTGAGTAAGCGCAAACCTTGTCAGTTCCGTTAGCCTTGATTTCAGCCATGATGCCCTTGTTTACAGCACCGGGGAATACGAAACCGTTGTTGTAGTCTGTGTGCTCTCCGATGAGGTTGATACGACCGGGTGAAGCATAGATGCTACCTGTTGTGCCGTCGAAGTGTTTGATGAAGCGACTTCTTACAAATTCTATATCCATGGTATATAAAAGTTTATAAAGTTAGAAAATATGTTTGTTTAAAAATTATTTCTTTGCGGGTTTTGAACCTACGAGAGCGTAGAAGAGGATGTATGCTGCACCTGCTACAATTATCCAGTAGCTTGACATTACGCCTGCAGCACCTGCGATTGCACCCTGAAGAGGAATAAGGATAGCACCACCGAATACCATTGTCATGAAGATACCTGAAGCGATAGCTGTGTACTTGCCAAGACCTTCAACAGCAAGGTTGAAGATTGAACCCCACATAACTGATGTGCAGAGACCTACAAGTACCAATGCGAAGCAACCTGCGGGAACTTCTGTCCAGATAACTGACATTGTGTTCCAGTCGATACCGGGAACATTTACAGTTGTTGTTGCAGGAGCGAACATACCGATAAGTACGAGTATCAATGTTGCTGTAGATACAGTTGCGAGCATTGTGCGGCTGCTGATCTTACCACCGATACTTGCGCCTGTGAGACGGCCAACACCCATCATCAACCAATACATAGCTGCTACGAGACCAGCCTGAGATGCTGAAATGCCTGCTTCTGTAAGATAAGACATAAGGTATGTAGGAGTACCTACCTCAACACCCATGTAAAGGAAGATTGCCAATGTACCGAGTGCGAAGTGGCGATAGCCCATAGCGCCTTTGATAAGGCTTGTGTCTACAGGTGCCTGCTCGGGCTCTTCGATCTTTGTAAAGAGGATAACGATGAATGCAACAACGAAGATTGCGATAGCGATCATAAGAGCGGGAGTAGCGTCAGAGATAGCTGTCTTGCCCTTTACAACCTCGCCGATGAGAGCACCCATGAGGATGTAAACTGCTACGGCAGCTGCTGAGTTGAATGTACCGCCGAGCTGGATGAGCTGGTTACCTTTGTTACCACCACCACCGAGAAGGTTGAGCAAGGGGTTTACAACGCAGTTGAGGATACACATGCAAAGACCTGCGATGAATGCACCGATAAGGTAAACTGCGAACACGAGACCGATGTTTGCCTGTACGTCAAGCAGACCGCTGCACCACTGGATAAGGATACCTGCGATACCGATAGCAAGACCGATAAGAGCTGTCTTCTTGTAACCGTATTTTGCGATGAGCATACCTGCGGGGATACCCATTACAAGATAAGCCACGAAGTTACCGAAGTTACCGAGCTGTGCCAACCATTCGGGAATATCACCCTGTGCTTTGATGATACTTGCCATAGGTGAGCAGAGGTTTGTCACGAAGGCAATCATTGCGAAGAGCGCAATCATAACGATGATGGCTCCCCATTGTTTCTTTTGATTACTCATTGTTTTTAAGATTTTAATTATTGGTTAGTTAATGATTATTCTGCTATACCGAACTTGTAGATGGTTGTCTGTGTGTAAACTTCACCGGGAGCAAGCAGTGTACTGGGGAAGTTGTCGCGGTTGGGGCTGTCGGGGTAGTGCTGTGCCTCGAAGCAGATGGCGCTGCGACGGGGGAATGTTGCGCCCTGTGAACCTGCGAATCCGCTGTGCCAGTTCGAAGTGTAAACCTGAACGCCGGGCTCTGTTGTGTAGACCTCCATAGTGCGGCCGCTTACGGGCTCTGTAACTTTTGCTGCGAAGCTGAGTTCGCCTGCCTCTTTTTTGTTGAGGACAAAGCAGTGGTCGTAACCTGCACCGTGCTTGATCTGCTGGTCGTCAGCGTCTATGCGTGCACCTACCTCGATAGGTGTTGTAAAGTCGAAAGGAGTACCTTTTACTGATGCAATTTCGCCGGTGGGGATAGATGTCTCGTCAATGGGGATATAGTTGTCTGCATTGATTTCGCAGATGAGACTGTCGATTGTAGCTGTGGGGTTGGCGATACCTGTGAGCGAGAAGAAGCCGTGGCTTGTAAGGTTGACGATTGTCTTTTTGTCGGTTGTCGCCTTGTAGTCGATTTTCAGCTCATTGTCGTCAGTGAATGTGTAGATGACTGTGATGTCGAGGTTGCCGGGGAAACCCTCTTCGCCGTCGGGAGAGAGATAGTGGAGCTGTACTGTCTGCTCGTCGATGCGCTCTGCATCCCAAACGCGGGCATGGAATCCTGTAGGACCGCCGTGGAGGTGGTTGGGACCATTGTTGATTGCAAGCTGATACTCCTGTCCATCGATGCTGAACTTACCTTTGCAGATGCGGTTACCGTAACGGCCTACCAATGTGCTGAGGAAGGGTTCGGGGTTGTTGTTCAGGTGATTTTCGATACTGTCGTGTGCCTGAATTACGTTGGCAAAGTTTCCGTTTCTGTCGGGAACCATGATACTGAGGATAGCACCTCCGTAATTGGTGATGGCTACTTCACAACCTTTGTTGTTCTTTAGTGTGTAAAGAGCGACTTTTTTGCCTTTTATGCTCTTTTTGAAGTCGGCAGCCTTAAGCCCCGACAAATTTCTTTTACAGCAACTCATATTAGTATTTTATTGCATTAATGTTACTTTTCTTTGCGAATTTCAGGCATTTGTAGGCGTATAGTTACTTTCCATACGCTTATATTTGACCTAAATTCGCAACTTTGTTGCAAATAAAATAAAAATATATGTTTTAACAAAATAAAGCGCAAGGTTTTTTGCTCATTATTTGTATTGTTGGGGTTTTTGCCGATTTTATCCTCGGCGAGTGCAGGCCACAGATGAAGGTGTTTCTCGGAATATAGAATGTAAATTATTGTTGTCCGGTAAACGTATTTAAACTGTTTTAAATTAAAGATTCAAGCCAATACAAGCCCCAATACTTCATTGATAGGTTCATTGATGCGCATTAAGCTTTTAGGCAGACGGCGTCAATGACTTTTGGATAAAGGCGAAAGTTTGTGCAAACGAGAGCAGAGGGCAAATTCATTTGCACTATGCCGAGAGCAGCCAAACTTGCGCGAAGCGAAAGACTGTTTGAGTGAGCGTAGCGAGCGATAAGGTTGGCTTCGCCTACCACCGGCTGCGCTCGTTTACAATTTGCAAGCAAGCTTGCATTGTACTCGCTTGCACGGTCGTTCCGCAGCCCCAAAAGTCATCAGCTTCGGCTGCCGTTAAAAAAGCGCCCATGCGCAGAGCTCTTTGGTTCTTTCTGTCGGCACAGAAAGAACGGAATCATTGCGTAAATCCAAATAGAAAGAACTGCCTATAAATGTCAGAAATTTACCGGACACCAATAAATGTAAATACAAAGAGTGTGTCTTACATGTTGCAGACACACTCTTTATGAAGGAAATTGCAAAAAATTCCTTTGATTTCATTGGCATACGAAATGCCGTCTTTCTTACTTGAACCAGGAAGTCATTTGATGACGTGCCCAGAAGTAGTAGAGTATCAGACCGGGCCAGTTTGTAGCCAATACGATAACTGTCATAATCAACTTACCTACAATGCTGATAGGCTTTTTAAAGATGTCCAATACACACCAGATAGCGCAGACAATACCTGCTAACCAAATAAATGTTAACATATTGAATTGAATTTATAAGTAATTTTGAATTTAGAAACTGTTTGAGAACCGTCTTTATTAAAGATGGCCCAAATAGTTGAAATGGATTGTGCAAATATAATTGTTTTTCGGAAAATGATTAAACTGTTTTTTACAATTTTTCTATGTATGCAAAACAATGTTTATTATTGCAATCCTTGTAAAAGGTCGGCCACGATAAAACAACTGCCTCCAATGAAAATAAAATCTTCGGGGGTTGCATCGGATTGAGCAGCCTGCAGCGCCTCTTTTACAGTAGGGTAGTTCCCTCCCTGAAGTCCATATTTTGCAGCTTTCTTCTGCATCTCTTCGGCGGGAAGGGCACGACGGATGCTTGCCTGTGTAAAATAATATGTGGCATCTTTGGGCATTATGGCAAGCACTTCGTCAATCTCTTTGTCGTTGACCATTCCGAAGACTATACGAAGCGATTTATAGTTTTGACGCATCAACTGTCCGACTATCTCTGTTACACCTCCTATATTATGCCCTGCATCACATACGACAGTCGGGTGCTGTTGCAGTCGCTGCCAACGTCCCATAAGTCCTGTGCTGCTGCATACTGTAGAGAATCCTGTCTGAATGTTTTCTACTGAAATATTATAGCCAGAAGCTATCAACTGAAGAACGGCATTGAGAACTGTATTTGTGTTTTTCACCTGATAGTCTCCTGCAAGTTCGCCATGCAGGGTACCAAAGAGTGTTGTCTCGTATGTGTAGCCGTCGGCAGTAGGGGTGGCAGTGATTATTTTCTGCTCCTCTTCGGCAAAGATTATGGGTGCACCTACACTGTGCGCCTTTTCCTGAAAGACGGTTATTGTCTCCGGAGTCGTTTCACCTATAACCACCGGTACACCCTCTTTTATGATGCCTGCTTTTTCGGCTGCAATCTTTTCAAGGGTATTGCCCAGGAACTGCACATGATCGAGGCTGATGTTGGTGATGATGGAGAGATCGGGGGTGATGATGTTCGTACAGTCGAGACGACCTCCGAGTCCTACTTCAATTACAGCAACATCGACATTCTCCTGTGCAAAAAAGGTAAATGCCATTGCTGTAGTAAGTTCAAAGAATGAGGGTTGCAGCGGTTCGAAGAAACCTTTCTCTTTCTCTACAAAATCCACAACAAACTCCTTGCTTGCAGGCTTGCCGTTTACTCTTATCCTTTCGCGGAAATCTATAAGGTGGGGCGATGTGTAGAGTCCCACCTTGTAGCCTGCCGATTGCAGTATGGCTGCTATGGTGTGCGAACATGAGCCCTTGCCATTTGTACCCGCAACGTGTATAGTGCGGAACTTGCGGTGAGGGTTACCGAGGTGGTTGTCGAGCGCTATAGTGTTGTGCAACCCCTCTTTATAAGCTGCTCCGCCTACTTGCTGGAAGGGCGGAGCGCAGTTATATAGATAGTTGACTGTTTCGTCGTATGTCATCATAGGATTAGTCAAAAAGTTTTCTGAAGCGGCGGAATATTTTTTCCTTGATGCTTTCAGCAGGTTTGAAGTTATCGGACTCCTTGAAACTTTCCATACTCTTTTTCTCATCTTTGGAGAGTGTTTCGGGGATATATACGCTTATGTTTACGAGTATATCGCCACGACCGTATCCATTGACAGTGGGAAGTCCCTTACCGCGCAGACGCAACACTTTGCCGGGTTGTGTGCCGGGTTCTATTGTTACGCGTACAGCTTCCTCTATTGTGGGAATTTCTGCTGTTCCTCCGAGTGCTGCTGTGGGAATATCGAGCAAAAGGTTGTATACAAGGTCGTTCTCATCGCGTATGAGCTGTGGATGCGGTTCCTCTTCGATTACAATCTGCAGGTCGCCGTTTATGCCATTGCGTTTTCCGGCGTTTCCTTTGCCACGAAGCGAGAGCTGCATTCCCTCCATTACTCCTGCGGGAATACTTACCTCTACCACCTCTTCGCCCATTACTATGCCGTCGCCGTGGCAGTGGGGACACTTGTTCTTTATAACCTTGCCTTCGCCGCCGCAGTTGGGACAAGCTGTTTCGGTGCGCATCATTCCGAATATGCTCTGCTGTGTGCGTATCACGCGACCTGTTCCTTTACATTCGGGACAAGTCTCTGTTGCGTTGCCTTCGGCACCGCTGCCACCACAGTGTGTACATTTTACATACTTCTTCAGCTTGAACTTCTTGGTTACACCGGTAGAAATCTCTTTCAGATTGAGTTTGACCTTTACACGCTGGTCGCTGCCGCGGTAACGTGGCTGCTGTGTGCGGCCGCCTCCGCCACCGAATCCGCTGAAACCTCCAAAGCCACCGAATCCTTGTCCGAATACGCTGCTGAAGATGTCGTTAAGGTCGAAGTCGCCAAAGTCGCTGAATCCTCCGCCACCGGCTGCGCCGCCCATGCCTGCATGGCCGAACTGATCGTAACGTGCCTTCTTGTCGGGGTCGCTCAGTACGCTGTACGCCTCGGCTGCTTCTTTGAAGAGCTCTTCTGCCTCTTTCTTTTCGGCTTCGCTCTTACCCTGCTGCTTGTCGGGGTGGTACTGTATTGCCTTTTTGCGGTATGCTTTCTTTATTGCATCGGCTGTAGCGCTTTTGTCAACGCCCAGCACTTCATAGTAGTCTCTTTTTGCCATAGTTTTTTAAGTAGCCCTTTATTCGCCTACTGCTACTTTTGCGTGGCGTATTACTTTGTCGTTTAATGTATATCCTGTCTGTACGCAATCGAGAACCTTGCCTTTGAGTGATTCATCGGGAGTGGGTACCATAGCTATTGCCTCGTGGTAATCTGTGTCGAATGCCTGATCTTTGGCCTCGATTTTCTTAAGGCCGTTCTGTTCGAGTATCTTGACGAATTTGCTGTAAATGAGCTCTACAGCTGTGAGGTATATTGCAGCCTCTTCGTTTTTCTGCATTGTGGTGAGGGCACGCTCGAAGTCGTCGAGTACGGGGAGAATAGATTCGATGACACGCTCGCCGCCGTTCTTTATAATCTCGGCCTTTTCCTTGAGTGTGCGTTTGCGGTAGTTGTCGAACTCAGCAGCCTGACGAAGGTATTTATCTTCGAGAATGCTGATTTTCTCTGCTGCCTCGGCCAATTTCTTTTCAAGCTCGCCCTGTTCGTCGAGTACCTCTTCTTCTGTGGCAGGTGCCTCAGTTGCAGGAGACTCTTCAGCGGGCTGTTCGTTTGTGAGGATTACCTCTTCCTCCTCGTTGTGTTTATTATTTTTGCTCATGATATATACTTGTTGTTTTTATTGATTAGTCAACAAATTATTTGCCAATATTGTTGTTTGCACTCAGTTTCGGAATTTTTGGCATTTTTTCTGACGAATATTACATCTGTGCGACAGATTGTCAGTCAGACTGACAGACTTTTAAAAGATTTTTTATCTCCCACTTGTGTGTTAATTATATTTTATATATCTTGCCGCGATTTAGTGAACCTGGTTCACAGCTTTTAAGTTGCAATAATTTCAAACAGATGAACGGATTTATTTGTAAAAGGTTGGCTGTCAAGATTGGCAGCAATGTGCTTACCCGCAAAGATGGGACACTGGATGTTACCCGCATGTCGGCCATTGTCGACCAAGTGGCAGAGTTGTACAAAAGCGGTGTAGAGATTATCCTTGTCTCTTCGGGTGCCGTCGCATCGGGACGCAGCGAAATTAAACCATCGAAAAGACTTGACAGCGTTGAGCAACGACAACTCTTTTCTGCTGTCGGGCAAGCAAAACTCATCAACAGATATTTCGAACTGTTCCGCGAACATGGCATTGCAGTAGGACAAGTACTGACAACAAAGGAAAATTTCTCTTCGCGAAGACACTATCTCAATCAGCGAAACTGCATGATGGTGATGCTTGCAAACGGAGTTATCCCGATTGTCAACGAGAATGATACAATTTCGGTTACCGAACTTATGTTTACCGACAACGATGAACTTTCGGGGCTTATTGCTTCAATGATGGATGTGAGCGCACTTGTGATATTAAGCAACGTGGACGGGATTTACAACGGATCCCCTTCGCAACCCGGCAGTGAGGTCATACGTATAGTGGAGCAGGGCAGGGACCTGTCCGACTATATACAGACCGAAAAGTCGGGATTCGGACGTGGAGGAATGCTTACCAAAAGTTCCATTGCACGCAAGGTTGCCGATGAGGGAATTGCTGTTTACATAGCCAACGGCAAAAAGGATAACATCCTTATCGACCTTGTGCACCGACCGGAATCTACTCTTTCGACCTGCTTCCTGCCTTCAAGCGGCGAAGTATCCAATATGAAAAAGTGGATTGCACACAGCGACGGCTTTGCGAAAGGCGAGATTTATATTGATGATGCGGCTGTAAAAGCATTAAGAGGAGAGAGGGCAGTGAGCCTGCTTCCAGTGGGTGTAACCGCTGTAAAAGGTGATTTTGAAAAGGATGATATTGTAAGAATTTTTAATAACAAAGGAGAACATATAGGCATAGGCCGTGTAAGTTGTGATTCCACTGAAGCAAAGGAGTCTGTAGGTTTACATGGTAAAAAGCCTTTGGTTCACTACGATTATCTATATTTGGAATAAACAGAAATGAATGATACATTTATAAAGGTTCGCGAGGCGAGCCGTAAATTTGCAGCATTTGCCTGCGAGGAGAAAATCAATTGTGTACTTCTCTCATTGGCAGACGCCCTCGAATCCTCTTCGGATACTATATTGCAGGCCAACAGTGCCGACCTTGCAAGAATGGATAGCAGTAACCCCAAATACGACCGCCTGCAATTGAGTGAGGCGCGCATAAAGGGCATTGCCGATGGTGTGCGCAGTGTTGCCAAGTTGCCTGCACCAATGGGACGCTTGCTTGAAGAGAGTGTGCGCCCTAACGGAATGAGATTGAAGAAAATAGCAGTGCCGTTTGGAGTTATAGGAGTTATTTACGAGGCCCGCCCCAATGTTACGGCAGATGTCTTTTCGCTCTGTCTGAAGTCGGGCAATGCCTGCATACTCAAGGGTGGAAGCGATGCGGATTGTTCCAATCGAGCCATAATATCGGTAATACACAATGTATTGCGCGAGCATGGCCTTGATGAATCTCTTGCAGCCCTATTGCCGGCCGGACACGAATCGACAGCCGAACTCCTCAATGCAAGGGGGTATGTTGACCTTATAATTCCCCGCGGCGGTCGCGGACTGATCGATTATGTGCGCAGTAACGCTACAATCCCGGTAATCGAGACGGGAGCCGGTGTCTGCCACACATATTTCGATGCATCGGGCAACATAGGTATGGGTAAAGCAATTGTGAAGAATGCAAAGACACGCAGAGTGAGTGTATGCAATGCTCTTGACTGCCTGTTGGTCCATCGCAACAGGGTAGAGGATATTGCAGGATTGTGTGCGACATTGCAGGAGGAGAATGTAAGGATTTTTGCGGATACAGAAGCTTATAGTATTCTTGATGGAAATTACCCTTTACATCTGCTTGAATATGCGACAGAAGATAGTTATGGAACCGAATATCTCGATTATAAACTCACGGTAAAGGTGGTTGCAGAGATCGAAGAGGCAGTATCGCATATAGCATCGTATGGTTCGGGCCATAGCGAGTGCATTGTAGCAGATGATGAAGCTGCTGCCGACTATTTTGTAAAGGCTGTAGATGCAGCGTGCGTATATGTAAATGTACCTACATCTTTCACTGATGGCGGAGAATTCGGTCTTGGCGCCGAGATTGGCATCAGCACTCAGAAGCTGCACGCACGCGGCCCAATGGGATTGCAGGAACTGAATACATACAAGTGGGTAGTAAGCGGAGAAGGACAGACGCGAAAGTGATATTATTATAGTTTGTCGGACACCAATATTTTATTATTAGTGTCCGGTAAACGTATTTAAGTCGTTTAAAATTCAATATTTAAGTAACTACAAGCTCCAATTCTTTATTAAGACAAATTTAAGTCAATGATTGGAACTCCCTCGCCCTGCGGGCACTCCCTCTTCAAGAGGGAGAATGTCGTATATTAATAATTTTCAATGATTTACATTCCTCCTCTTGAAGAGGAGGTGGATTCAAAAACACTGTTTTTGAAGACGGAGGAGTTCAAAACACAAGCAGAATAAAAATTTACCGGACACCAATATTTTATATGATTATC